>NZ_JBNDHS010000056.1:0-41707 GCF_056755095.1 Rhizobium sp. SVR5-9E
GTTGTGGAAAAAGATTCGGTGATCCTCGAGATATCCAATCTCCGCCGCTTGGTTTAACAATTCGGATGGTACGGAATGGCCATTAAACGGAACCGAATTATCACGATAGCAAATCAAAAGGGTGGTGTCGGGAAAACGACAACCGCGATCAATCTGGCAACCGCCTTGGCCGCAATCGGCGAACGGGTGCTGATTATCGACCTGGATCCGCAGGGGAATGCGAGTACGGGGCTCGGGATTGACCGAAAGGACCGAAAGCTTTCGTCTTACGATCTGTTGATTGGCGAAGCTGGCGTTGCCGATACGGCCTTGCCTACGGCCGTGCCAAATCTCTTCATCGTGCCGTCCACCATGGATCTGCTCGGCGTCGAGATGGAGATCGCACAGCAGAGCGACCGAGTGTTTAAGCTGCGGAAGGCGCTGTCGACGCCACAAGCCCTTGAATTTACGTATATTCTTCTTGACTGCCCGCCATCGTTCAATCTGTTGACGATGAATGCCATGGCTGCGGCGCATTCCGTTCTGGTCCCGTTACAGTGCGAATTTTTCGCCCTAGAAGGGCTGAGCCAACTACTGGAAACCGTCGATCAGGTGCGCCGGACCGTGAATCCGTATTTGGATATCCAGGGTATCGTGTTGACGATGTTCGATGCCCGAAACAACCTAGCACAGCAGGTGGTGCATGACGTTCGCACGCATCTCGGTGAAAAAGTCTATCACACGCTTATCCCGCGAAATGTCCGCGTCTCGGAGGCGCCGTCCTACGGCAAACCAGCCATCCTCTACGACCTGAAATGCGCCGGCAGTCAGGCCTATTTGCAATTGGCTTCCGAGGTCATTCAGCGTGAGCGCCAGCGCCTCGCAGCTTAACGTAAGTGAGTATTGCAATGAATGATGATGCATCGAAAAGACGTCTGGGCCGCGGCCTTGCTGCACTGATCGGCGAGATGGATCAGTCGCTTCCGGTCGATGGTGAGAAACCCAGCGTCAGTGCTGACCGCCTGATACCGATCGAATTCGTGAGCCGCAATCCGCGCAATCCGCGCCGCTTCTTTGATGACAGCGAATTGCACGATCTTGCAAGCTCAATCCGTCAGCACGGCATTGTCCAGCCGATTGTTGTTCGTACGCTCGCGGTCAACCACTACGAAATCATCGCTGGCGAAAGGCGGTGGCGCGCCGCGCAGCTGGCCGGTCTTATCGAAATCCCGGTGATCATCCGCGATGTGGATGACAAGACTGCGCTTGAGATTGCGATCGTCGAGAACGTTCAGCGGTCTGACCTAAATGCCCTCGAAGAGGCGCTAGGATACGAGCAGCTGATCGCAGAATATGGCTACACTCAAAACGATCTCGGCGAAATCATCGGCAAGAGCCGGAGCCATGTTGCCAATTCCCTTCGTCTCTTGAAACTTCCAGAGCCTGTGCGGGAGTTTCTCGCAGCCGGCAGTCTCTCGGCGGGGCATGCGCGCGCTCTCGTTTCGACATCCGATCCAACGGCCCTTGCCCGGACCATCGTGGCAAAGGGAATGTCGGTACGTGACGCAGAAAGGCTCGCGCAGCACGACATTAAGGCGCAGTCCGAGCCGCAACGCGCTCCCAGCACGCGTGATCAGAAGGATTCCGATACACTGGCCCTCGAGCGCACGCTTTCCGACGCGCTCGGTCTGGATGTCACGATCAATCACAAGGCCAGTGGCGGCCAAATCCGCATTGCCTATAAATCATTGGAACAATTGGAGGAAATCTGCCGCCTCCTGGAGCGACGTTAGCTCGAAGCCTTCCGGCCGCTTTGGATCGTTGTCGCTAGGAGCGTTTGCAGCGCGATGCTGCCCTCGATGCTCTGCCGCCTGCGTGTTTGCAGAATCGAGGATTGCAGTCTGTTCGTTTCGCGGCTGATCGCCTCCGCGCTCCAGGCGCGGAGCGCTTGCTCCACGATAGGCTTGCGCCGGAAATGCAAATGGCGCCCATGCGTCTGCATGATTTGCGCGGGCTGAGCGCGCTTTTCGTCCATTTCTGCGCGCATTGTATCCAGAAGTTGGAACTGCTTCAGGCAAGCCTGGAGGACCAGGAACACGGCGGTTTTGGATGCGGCTATTTTCTGCATCGAATGCAATAAATTACCGACATTTCCGCTCAATACGGCATCGACAGCATCATCGACCGAGATCGCGCTGGCATCGCCGATAATCTCTGTCACATGATGCTCTTCAATCATCTCGAAGCCGCGGCAATAGAGGGCGAGCTTTTTGATTTCGTTGCGCGATGCGATGCGGTCGCCGCCGATGAGTGCGGTTAGAGCCTGGCGGGCGGCGGGCGTTATGCGAAGGCCTTCTGAGGCTAGTTCGCTGTCGATCAAACCATTCAAGGCGCGCGCATCGTCCGAATAGCAGGGAATTGCCACGATGCTGCGTGTGCTTTCGGCAAGCTTACGAAGAAGTGAGCCCTTTTTCAGATCTCCGCCTTCGACAATGATGAAGGCGCCGTCTAGCGGCGTCTTTGATAGCTGGTCCAAAGCTTCTACCAGATACTTTTCATTCGCCGCCCCGCGTACCCAGAGGAGCTTTTCGCCGCCGAACAGCCCCATGGCGCCGGCTTCATCCTGCAGCCGTCCGGGATCCTTCTGAAGGTCGGCAATGTCGAGCTTGACCAGGGAAAATGGATCGTCGAGCGCAACGCCGCTCCTTGCGGCTATCTGCCCTGCCCTTTCGGAAACCAGACCGCGATCCGGGCCATAGACGACGAAGATGCGGTGGGCGGAAACCGAACGTTGAAGAAAACCTTCGAACTCATGCGACTTTATTTCCGCCACGCCGGCACCTTAACGGCCGAGCGCGCCGGCGATGTCCAAGCCGACGAACTCAGCAGCCTGACGCGCAGCGCGATCCTCGCCGTCACGAATCGCCCGTTGCTTGGCAAATTCCTGCTTCGGGAAGTCGACAAGAGCGGTGGCATAGCGGTTGCCCGATTTGATCACCTTGCCATCGGCAGTAGCACGCAGCGTATAATCGACGCTGACCGTCACGCGGCCTGCACGCGACGTGTCCGAGGATTCGACGAGAAGAGCATCAATAACCTCCGAGCGAACATGCAACTCGACCTCATAGGCCGGCTTTACAGGCTCGCCAGCTCCATGGCTGGCCAAGAAAATCAGATGGTTGCGAACATCCTGTTCAACACGGGTCGTCGCGTCCGAGAAGCCGACGGAGGCCAGCTTGCCAGCGACCGCCGACGTTTCCGAGTAAAGCGGCTGGATCTGGCAGGCCGAAAGCAAGGCTGCAAATGCAAGGACGAGCGTGATCGCGGCGCCGCGTGCGTGCTTGGAAGCGATATCAAACGACAATGTTCACAATCCTTTGCGGAACCACAATAATTTTCTTCGGCGTCTGACCGTTCATCGCGCTGACAACTGCGTCGAGCTCCAAGACTGCCTGCGTAACGGCATTCTGATCTGCATCACGAGAAATTGTCAATTCGGCACGCTTCTTACCGTTAATCTGAACCGGCAGCACGACCTCATTATCCTTGACCAGAGCGTCGTCATAAACCGGCCAAGCAGCGTGGGCGAGCATCTGACTATTGCCGAGTGCGGCCCAGCATTCTTCGGCCAGGTGCGGCGT
Organism: Rhizobium sp. SVR5-9E; assembly: GCF_056755095.1. Lineage (NCBI taxonomy): Bacteria > Pseudomonadati > Pseudomonadota > Alphaproteobacteria > Hyphomicrobiales > Rhizobiaceae > Rhizobium > Rhizobium sp. SVR5-9E. The sequence goes on from NZ_JBNDHS010000056.1 coordinate 3,621, forward strand.
CATCGGTGCAACGAGCTGAACCAGAATCTCCGCGGCGTTGCGAACCGCCGAGCGATAGGCGGCGTCGCCCTCGCCGGCCGCCACCTTGGTCAGCGGGCCTGCCAAGGCATTCACAAGCTCGTAAATCCGCGCGACGGCCTTGTTGAACCAAAGCTTGTCGTAATCGTTCTGCACAGCCTTCAAGGTTTTGTGGGCTGCCTGGGAAATCGAAAGCGCCTCGCCATCCTTTGACGGATGCGGGGAGACACCGGCCAAAGTACCAGATGCCTCAGAAATCAGGCGCCACAGGCGCTGCGTGAAGCGGTGCGCACCTTCCACCCCTGCTTCCGACCAAATGACATCGCGCTCCGGCGGGGAGTCCGAGAGAACGAAGAAGCGGGCCGTATCAGCGCCGTAGGAAGCAATGATATCGTCGGGATCGACGACGTTCTTCTTGGACTTGGACATCTTCTCGATCGAGCCGATCGAGACCTCCTCACCACCCTCCAGCAGGAAAGCGGTCCGTTTGCCATCGGCTTCTTCAATGCGGATATCGGCCGGCGCTACCCATTCGCGCCCCAATCCAGAGTTGCGGCTGTAGGTCTCGTGCACCACCATGCCCTGAGTAAACAGTCCTTTGAACGGCTCCTTCACATCCACATGCCCGGTTTCGCGCATCGCTCGCGTAAAGAAACGCGAGTAGAGCAGATGCAGAATCGCGTGCTCGATGCCGCCGATATACTGGTCGACAGGGAGCCAGCGGTTAGCTGCGGCCACATTTGTAGGCGTCCCTTCCCAAGGGGCCGTAAAACGGGTGAAGTACCAGCTTGAATCGACGAAAGTGTCCATCGTATCCGTTTCGCGCCGGGCATCCTTGCCACAGCTCGGGCAGGCGACGTGCCGCCAGGTCGGATGGCGGTCGAGCGGGTTACCCGGCTGATCGAACGTAACGTCCGCCGGCAACTTTACAGGCAGGTCCTTTTTCGGCACCGGTACGACGCCGCAGTCGTCGCAATGGATGACCGGAATCGGGCAGCCCCAATAGCGCTGCCGCGAAATACCCCAGTCGCGCAGCCGGAAATTCACCTTGCGCTCGCCCTGAAGTGCGTTCCCGAGCAGCGTGCTCGACAGACGATCGGCGACGATATTGAAGGCCTCATCCGTGGTTTTGCCGTCAAGGAAACGCGAGTTGATCATGACGCCGTCGCCGTCGTAAGCCGTATTACCGATGGTGAAACTCGCCGCATCGCCGTCCTTTGGCATCACGACCGGAACAACGGGCAGGCCATACTTGCGGGCAAAATCGAGGTCGCGCTGGTCGCCCGAGGGACAACCGAAAATAGCGCCCGTGCCGTAGTCCATCAGCACGAAGTTGGCGACATAGACCGGAAGCTCCCAGGAGGGATCGAGCGGGTGCCGGACGCGGATACCGGTATCCATGCCCTTCTTCTCTGCCGTCTCGAGCGCCGCCAGCGATGTGCCGACTCGTCGGCATTCCTCGCAAAAGGCTTCGATTGCCGGATCCCGTCCGGCAGCTTCCTTTGCAAGCGGATGGTCGGCGGCAATCGCAAGGAAGGACGCGCCGAACAGCGTGTCCGGACGCGTCGTGTAAACCGTCACTTCGGTTTCGCCAGCAGGTGCCGTCTGCGGTACGATTTCCCAGCGGATCATCATTCCTTCGGAACGACCGATCCAGTTCTTCTGCATCAGGCGAACCTTCTCCGGCCACTGGTCGAGTGTGTCCAGCGCGTCCAGCAGCTCTTCGCTGAAATCGGTGATCTTGAAGAACCACTGCGTCAGTTCACGCTGTTCGACGAGCGCGCCGGAGCGCCAGCCGCGGCCGTCGATAACCTGTTCGTTGGCGAGAACGGTATTATCGACCGGGTCCCAATTCACCTTCGACTGCTTGCGGTAGACCAGACCTTTTTCGAGGAAATCCAGGAAAAGGTGTTGCTGATGCTGGTAATACTCGACGTCGCAAGTGGCGAATTCGCGACTCCAATCAAGTGACAAGCCCATGGCCTTCAGCTGTGATCTCATCGAAGCAATGTTCTCGTAGGTCCAGGCGCCGGGATGAACGCCGCGCTCCATTGCTGCGTTTTCAGCCGGCATTCCGAAAGCATCCCAGCCCATGGGATGCAGAACATTGAAGCCCCGGGCTCGCTTGTACCGGGCAACAACGTCACCCATCGCGTAGTTGCGAACATGGCCCATGTGAATACGGCCCGACGGATAGGGGAACATCTCGAGCACGTAATATTTTTCGCGCGGATCGGCATTGTCGGTCTCAAAGACCTTCGCCTCGTTCCATTTTTGCTGCCAGCGGGGCTCGGCGTCGCGCGGATTATAACGTTCGGTGGCCATGGTATTCGAATTTCCGGAAATCAGGGGAGGTTGGTGGTGACCTTCACCATGAAACCGCCGTACCGTCAAGTTTTGCAGGCGTCTAAACCTCGGATCCGCGGCATCAAAAGCGCTTTTTACAGAGACAGGTCTTGGCAAGAACACCATGCGTGGTTAGTGCATGCCATTCTCCTTGCGCGGACATGTCGGGTTAACACGATGGAACTTCAAGAGCGGTTGAACGAGGTGCGCTCTCGCATTGCGGCAGCAGAGCATCAATCCGGGCGCCCGGCTGGGTCGGTTCAGCTCGTTGCCGTGTCAAAGACCTTCGATGCAGAGGCTATTCGCCCAGCAATCGCAGCCGGTCAGCGCATCTTCGGCGAGAACCGCGTCCAGGAGAGCCAGGGCAAATGGCTCGAACTCAAGGCCGAGACACCCGGCATCGAGCTACACCTCATCGGCCCGCTGCAATCAAACAAGGCAAACGATGCCGTTGCACTTTTTGATGTCATCGAAACCGTCGATCGCGAGAAGATCGCCCGTGCGCTCGCTGACGAAATGAAGCGTCAGGCAAAGACTCTCCGCCTCTATGTTCAGGTGAACACCGGACTGGAACCGCAAAAGGCCGGCATCGCTCCCAACGATACACCGGCATTTGTCGATTTCTGCCGAAGCGAGCTCGGTCTTTCGATCGAGGGGCTGATGTGCATTCCGCCAGCCGAGGAAAACCCTGGTCCGCATTTTGCCCTGCTGGCCAAGCTTGCCGCGAGATGTAGCGTGGAGAAACTCTCAATGGGCATGTCCGGTGACTACGAAACAGCGGTCGCCTTCGGCGCCACGAGCGTCCGCGTGGGCTCCGCCATCTTCGGCGCCCGCTGATACGCTCCTTTCGTCGGGCTTTCTCTCCGGCCCTGCCTCCGCTAGATTGATAGGATAACTTGCATGTCCTGGGGAGGAGCAAATGCAGGGAGGCTATCGGCAGACTTATGCCAGGTGGAAGGACGATCCGGAGGCCTTTTGGCGTGAGGCGGCGGCGGCAATAAGCTGGTTCAAACAGCCAGAGCAGACCTTTTCGCGAGCGGGCAGTCCATATGGACGCTGGTTCGTCGGGGGCGAAACCAATACCTGCTATAATTGCCTCGACCGCCATGTTCAGGCTGGCCGCGGTGGCGACACCGCATTCATCTACGATAGCCCGATTAGCGGTACGAAGACTGCATATACCTATGACGAAGTCCTTGTCGAAGTGGCCGCCATTGCAGCGACGCTGCGGCAACGAGGGATCGCGAAAGGCGACCGCGTCATCATCTACATGCCGATGGTGCCGCAAGCGGTCTTTTCCATGCTTGCCTGCGCGCGCATCGGCGCAGTCCATTCCGTCGTGTTCGGCGGCTTTGCCGCAAATGAGCTTGCGGCGCGCATCGACGATTCGGAAGCGAAACTAATCATTACGGCAAGTTGCGGGCTCGAACCGGGACGGGTGGTTCCATACAAGCCCTTGGTTGATCAGGCGATTGCTATCGCGAAATTGAAGCCGGCCCATTGTCTCGTCTTGCAGAGGCTGCAGCTTGTGGCCGAGCTGATCGAGGGTCGCGACGAGGATTTCGAAGCTGCCGTTGCGAGAAATCGCGGAGTGAATGTCGAGTGCATCCCCGTCAGCGCAACGGACGAGCTCTACATTCTTTACACATCCGGGACGACGGGCCAGCCGAAGGGCGTTGTGCGCGACAATGGCGGCCACATGGTTGCCCTCAACTGGTCGATGGTAAACATCTTCGGCATCAAGCAGGGCGACGTCTTCTGGGCCGCTTCCGATATCGGTTGGGTCGTCGGTCATTCCTACATCGTCTATGCACCGCTCCTGGTTGGCGCCGCCAGTGTGATATTCGAAGGAAAGCCGGTTGGCACGCCGGATGCCGGTGTCTTCTGGCGCATCGCTTCAGAGCATGATGTACGGGTTCTTTTCACCGCACCCACCGCCTTCCGCGCCATTCGCCGCGAAGATAGCGAGGGCGTTCACATCAAGACGTATGCGATGCCGAATTTCGGTGCCTTGTTCCTGGCGGGGGAGCGGGCGGACCCGGAGACACTGAAGTGGGCCGAGCGCATGCTCGATGTTCCCGTGATCGATCATTGGTGGCAGACGGAAACCGGATGGCCGATGGTGGCGAACCCGCTGGGCCTTGAGGTCCTGCCGGTGAAGCATGGTTCTCCGTCGGTGCCCATGCCCGGCTTCGGCATCCACGTTCTCGATGATGCTGGCCACTCGGTTACGCCGGGGACACTTGGAAATATCGTTGTGGAGCTTCCCCTGCCCCCAGGTTGCCTACCCACGTTATGGAAAGCCGACGAGCGCTTCCATTCAGCCTACCTGGCTGAGTTTCCCGGTTACTATAAAACAGCGGATGCCGGCTATATTGATGAAGATGGCTATCTCTTCATTATGGCGCGCACCGATGACATCATCAACTGCGCCGGCCACCGGCTGTCGACCGGAGCAATGGAGGAGGTTTGTGCCAGACATCCAGATGTCGCCGAATGCGCCGTGGTCGGCATTGCCGACCAGCTGAAGGGCCAGGTACCCTGCGGTTTCCTGGTCCTCAAGAAGAACGTTTCACGGGAAACATCGGCCATCGAATCAGAGGTCGTCGAACTGATCCGCGATGTGATCGGCCCAGTGGCCGCTTTCAAGACCGCAATAACCGTCGACCGCCTTCCCAAGACCCGCTCCGGCAAGATTCTTCGCGGCACAATCCAGAAAATCGCCGACGGCGTGCCGTGGAAAATGCCGGCGACGATCGATGATCCAGCTATTCTCGAGGAAATCGCGGAAGCCTTGCGCAAGCGGGAGTTCGGTTCGCTGCCGATGTAGAGCGCACAAATAGAAAGGCCCCGCTTACGCAGGGCCTTAATGTGTCGATCGTCAAAGACAATCAAAACTGATCATCTTCGTCCTCGTCCTTCGGAGAGGACTTCAGCGACTTGAGCTTGGCAAAGACGGCATCGGCGTCGATCTCCCGCTCTTCCTCGCGCTCGAAGCTCGGGGTAAGGCGCTCGGTTTCCTGTGCAGACTGCAATGTTGCACCGAGTTCCGCAGCGGTCGGCAGCGGCCGGCCCTTGGATGCTTTTTCCACTTCCATATCGAGATCGATCTGGCTGCAGAGGCCGAGCGTGACCGGATCCATCGGCGTCAGGTTTGCCGAGTTCCAGTGTGTCCGCTCGCGGATCTGCTCGATCGTCGACTTGGTGGTGCCGACGAGGCGTGAAATCTGCGCATCCTTCAGTTCCGGATGGTTGCGAACAAGCCAGAGAATGGCATTCGGGCGGTCCTGACGCTTTGAGACCGGCGTGTAGCGCGGGCCGCGGCGCTTGGATTCCGGAACGCGAACCTTTGGCTCGGAAAGCTTCAGCTTGTGGTTCGGATTGGCTTCAGCACGAGCGATTTCGTCGCGGGAAAGCTGCCCGGTCGCAATCGGGTCGAGGCCCTTGATGCCCTGCGCGGCTTCGCCGTCGGCAATGGCCTTGACTTCGAGAGGATGCAACTTGCAAAACTGCGCGATCTGATCGAAAGACAGGGCGGTATTGTCGACAAGCCAGATAGCGGTCGCCTTCGGCATGAGCAGCTGTTGAGCCATGGATATAGTCCTTCTGTCGTCCGCGCCGGTGCCGCGGTCCGTGGATATCAACCACAATGTCCGGAAAATATGGCGCTATATAACCGCAGTGATGCGGAATTGCAATTGATGCGTAACGAAATGACCTTTGTCTAATTGCCGGGCGATTTTGACCTGCTATGAATGCCAATGACAGGTACCGCGCTGCCGTGTCTTTGTAAGGAGGAGTTCCATGTCGGAAAAGACCTATCCGGTTTCGAAGCCGGTGAAGAGCCATGCCTTGGTCGATAAGGACAAGTACGAGAAGTGGTATAAGGAAAGTATCGAAAGCCCGGATAAATTCTGGGGCAAGCACGGCAAGCGCATCGACTGGTTCAAGCCTTATACAAAGGTTAAAAACACCTCCTTCACTGGCAAGGTCTCGATCAAGTGGTTCGAAGACGGCCAGACCAATGTCTCCTACAATTGTATCGATCGCCATCTGAAGACGCACGGCAATCAGGTCGCGATCATCTTCGAAGGCGACAATCCGTATATCGACAAGAAGATCACCTATAACGAGCTCTACGAGCATGTCTGCCGCATGGCGAATGTGCTGAAGAAGCACGGCGTCAAGAAGGGCGATCGCGTCACCATCTACATGCCGATGATCCCGGAAGCGGCCTACGCCATGCTCGCCTGTTCGCGCATCGGCGCCGTTCATTCCGTCGTCTTCGGCGGCTTTTCGCCGGAAGCGCTCGCCGGCCGCATTGTCGACTGCGAATCGACCTTTGTTATCACCTGCGATGAAGGTCTACGCGGTGGTAAGCCGATCCCCCTCAAGGAGAACACGGACACCGCCATCGATATCGCCGCGCGCCATCATGTAAAGGTCAGCAAGGTGCTTGTCGTGCGTCGCACAGGCGGCAAGACGGGCTGGGCGCCCGGCCGTGACCTCTGGTATCACCAGGAAGCGGCGACGGTGAAGGCCGAATGCCCGCCGGTGAAAATGAAAGCGGAAGATCCGCTCTTCATCCTCTACACGTCAGGCTCGACAGGCAAGCCGAAGGGAGTGCTTCACACCACCGGCGGCTATCTCGTCTATGCGTCGATGACGCATGAATACGTCTTCGATTATCATCCCGGCGACATCTACTGGTGCACGGCCGATGTCGGCTGGGTCACTGGCCATTCCTACATCGTCTACGGCCCGCTTTCGAATTGTGCGACGACACTAATGTTCGAAGGCGTGCCGACCTTTCCGGACCAGGGCCGGTTCTGGGAAGTGATCGACAAGCACAAGGTCAACATCTTCTACACGGCGCCGACGGCGATCCGTGCGCTGATGGGGGCGGGCGATGATTTCGTGACCCGCTCGTCACGCTCGTCGCTCAGGCTGCTCGGTACGGTCGGTGAACCGATCAATCCGGAAGCCTGGGAGTGGTACCACAACGTCGTCGGCGACAAGCGGTGCCCGATCGTCGACACGTGGTGGCAGACGGAAACCGGCGGCATTCTCATAACGCCGCTGCCGGGTGCAACCGACCTGAAGCCCGGCTCGGCGACCAAGCCCTTCTTTGGCGTCAAGCCGGAGCTCGTCGACAATGAAGGCAATCTGCTGGAAGGCGCCGCCGACGGCAATCTCTGCATCGCCGACAGCTGGCCTGGTCAGATGCGGACGGTCTATGGCGACCACAAGCGCTTCGTCCAGACGTATTTTGCCACATACAAGGGTAAGTACTTCACCGGCGACGGCTGCCGCCGTGACGAGGACGGCTATTACTGGATTACCGGACGTGTCGATGACGTGCTGAACGTCTCCGGCCACCGTCTCGGCACGGCCGAAGTTGAATCAGCCTTGGTTTCGCATAATCTGGTTTCCGAGGCTGCCGTCGTCGGCTACCCGCACCCAATCAAGGGACAGGGGATCTACTGCTATGTGACGCTGATGGCCGGCAGCGAAGGCTCCGACGATCTGCGTCAGCAGCTTGTGAAGCACGTCCGTGCGGAAATCGGCGCAATCGCGGCTCCGGACAAAATCCAGTTCGCCCCCGGCCTGCCGAAAACCCGTTCCGGCAAAATCATGCGCCGCATCCTGCGTAAAATCGCGGAGGATGATTTCGGCTCGCTCGGCGATACGTCGACGCTCGCCGATCCTGCTGTCGTCGACGATCTGATCACCAATCGCCAGAATAACCAAAAGAAAGCGGGCTAAATTTTTAGGCGCTCCTGCCGCCATGTGGCGGCAGGAGCATTCGATGGCACGGAAACGGCGGAAGACCAAAGGCGAGCTAACCTGTCGTGCAAGCCTGCCGTGGCTTGCGCCCACCGTCATAGGTCCGTGCAAGACCGGCGAGGAGCAGATTGTCGGCGACGCTCCGGCCATCGGAGAGCGTCACGTCGGCGACGATGCGGCCGAAATATTTGTCTCCCGAAATGCGGGTGAGCTGAATTCTGGGTGATGTGGCGGCGAGCTCTTCCAGAGCGTGCTGCGCTTTGAAGCCTGCCTGGCGAACGCTTTCGCATTTCGAGTGTAGCTCCGGCGTGTCGATGCCGCGGATACGCACATAGACTTCCATCTTCTGCTGCGGCCAGGGCTGCGCCTCGACAAGCAGCGTATCGCCATCGATGACGCGCAGGATCTCCGCAGCGACCGGTCCCGAAATCTCATCGCGTGAGTGGGCTTCGGCGACGAACGCCGCGGTGAAGCCAGCGAGAATCAAAAGCAAGTTGGGCATGGAAAGGAATAAATTCCGATCCAATGGCAAAGTCAATAGGAATATTTACTTAGAAGTCGATGGCGCGGCCGTTGATCTCATAATCTCCGAACCGGGCCGGCTCTGCGCCGCCTCGGCCGCCAATCTCGGGCGGCAGGTCCAGAGGCTTGGCGTTGCGCCGCCGTTCTTCCGCTTCCGCGAGCGCACGCTTTGCTGCAGGCGACAGGGCTTTGTTTGGCGCAGCGCCTTCTGTAACCGGGCTTTCGGTGTTGTCGTTGTCCGCTGGCTGCATTTGCCTCTCTCGTCGGAATGTTGAAAATGGCTGGCGAATAACCAAATCATAATGCGCCGGTGCCGCGATTTAAACCCTTTCGCCGCAGATGGGAGATGGAGACCTCGATGAACCTCGTTCGTACTGCCATGTTGCTTGCCTTCATGACGGCTCTGTTCATGTTCGTCGGCTTCCTGATCGGCGGCCGCGGCGGCATGATGATCGCCTTGCTGATGGCCGCTGGGATGAACTTCTTTGCCTACTGGAATTCGGATCGGATGGTGCTCTCGGCCTACCGGGCCCAGGAGGTCGACGAGCGCAACGCGCCGGAATTCTTCGGGATCATTCGTGATCTCGCGCGCAATGCCGGCCTGCCGATGCCCAAGGTCTATCTGTACGACAATCCGCAGCCGAATGCCTTTGCGACGGGCCGCAATCCGCAAAATGCCGCCGTCGCTGCCTCGACCGGACTTCTCAGCATGCTTTCGCCGGAAGAAGTTGCAGGCGTGATGGCGCACGAGCTGGCGCACATCCAGAACCGCGATACGCTGACGATGACGATTACGGCGACGCTTGCCGGTGCGATCTCCATGCTCGGCAACTTCGCCTTCTTCTTCGGCGGCAATCGCGACAACAACAACTCCGTCGGCTTCATCGGTGCGCTTGTGGCGATGATCGTCGCGCCGCTTGCCGCCATGCTCGTGCAGATGGCGATCAGCCGGACGCGTGAATATTCCGCCGACCGGCGCGGCGCTGAAATCAGCGGCAACCCGCTCTGGCTCGCTTCTGCCCTGGCAAAAATTGCCGGAGGCGCGGCGCACATCCCGAACTACGATGCCGAGCGCAATCCTGCGACCGCGCATATGTTCATCATCAATCCGCTTTCCGGGGAACGGATGGACAATCTGTTTTCGACGCATCCGAATACGGAGAACCGCATTGCAGCGCTTCAGGAAATGGCGGCGAGCGGCATGAATGGCTCGACGGCAGCGGTTCGCACTGCTAATCCGTCGCGCAAATCGCGCTCGGTTCCGAATACGGGTATTGGCCGCGGTGGTTCCCAACCGCCTAAAGGTCCGTGGTCTTGAAATCAGCCAGCAGAGACAAGCCATCCAGCAAGAAGAAGCCGCCTGCAGACCGTCCGCCCGCAAAGCCGGGCCTGCAGGCGCGTGCGACCGCGGCCAAGATTCTCTCCGCGGTTGTTGATCGGAAGCTACCGCTGGACGGCGCGCTGGATCACGAACACGGAAATCCGGCCTACAAGGCGCTTAGCGAGGGCGATCGCGCGTTGGTCCGCGCCATCATCAATACCACACTCCGGCACCTGCCCCGCATCGATGCTGCGATTGCCTTGCTGCTCGATTCGCCGCTGCCGGAAGGAGCGCGCGCGCTTCACCATGTGCTTGCCGTCGGCGCAGCCCAGATCCTTTACCTCGATGTACCGGATCATTCGGCTGTCGATCTTGCCGTCGAGCAGGCGAACCAGGATCCCCGCAACCGCCGCTTCGCGAAGCTGGTGAATGCGATCCTCCGGCGCCTTAGCCGGGAGAAGGAACCGATCCTTGAAGAGATCGCCAAGATTCCGCCAATGCCGGTCTGGTTTCTCGAGCGTCTCGAAAGGGCTTATGGGAAGGAAGCGGCCGCGGCTATATCCGAATCGCAGCTTGAGCCTGCCGCAATCGATCTTACCGTGAAGTCCGACGCCGCAGGCTGGGCAAGGAAACTGAATGGCGAAGTCCTGCCGACCGGCGGCGTGCGGCTTGCAGCCTTCGAGGGCTCTATTCCCTCCCTTGAAGGCTTCGACCAGGGAGAATGGTGGGTACAGGACGCTGCGGCGAGCATTCCTGCGAAGCTCTTCGGCGATCTCTCCGGCAAGCGCGTCGCCGATCTTTGTGCTGCACCGGGCGGCAAGACTGCGCAGCTCATTGTCGCCGGCGGCCGCGTGACGGCGATCGATCAGTCCGAAAGCCGTTTGAAACGGCTGCGATCGAATCTCGACCGACTGGGCCTCGAGGCGGAAACGCTTGTAACCGATCTTACGAAATTTGACCCCGCAGAGCCTTTTGACGCCATCCTGCTCGACGCGCCCTGTTCTTCGACGGGCACAACGCGCCGCCATCCGGATGTTCTCTGGACGAAAGGGCCCGAGGACATCGCCAAGCTTGCCGGCGTACAGGAACGGCTGCTTCGTCATGCGCTGACGCTCTTGAAGCCCGGCGGCGCGGTCGTCTTTTCAAATTGCTCGCTGGATCCCGCTGAGGGCGAGGATGTCATCAGCCGGATTTTGCAGGACACGCCGAATATTGAGCGGGTCAGAATCGATGCCGCCGAATGGCCCGGTCTTGAAAGCGCGATCACTCCGCTCGGCGAATTCCGCACGACACCTGCCATGTTGCGCATGCCCGCGACAGTCGCCTCGGGCCTCGATGGCTTTTATGCCGCCATATTGCGACGTGTTGCCTGATTTCTACGCGCGCCGCTTATATTTCGTTTTTGTCACAAATTAATGCAAACTTACCGCTGAAACCGGCCTTCCTTCACCTATTCTTAATCATGAGGGTCAATAGAAAATAAAGTATGCAGTCTGGCCGGCGGTTTTCGACTTTGTATGTTCGGGAGGCCTGGCGTCGCTTTTCGCGGCGCAGGGTGCTTCTAAGGCTGCGTTTTTTCCGCCGGACGATCAAGGTGCCCGAGCGCCTCATCGTCGCCCCGACCGATCTTCGGGCTATCGATTCGCACATCGCTGACGAGATCATGAATGGCCGCTTTCCTCTGGTGGGGCGACTACTGGAGACGAATGGCAAATCGCCCTTCGGCTTTACGCTTCCGTCACGCGCCTTTGCCAGCCGCCTGCATGGCTTTGGCTGGCTCCGCCACATGCGCGCCTACAAGAATGACCGAGCTTCGGCCGTTGCCCGGGCGATCGTCGATGGCTGGCTCTCGCTGCATGCGGGCCGGATGGAAGGCATTGCCTGGGAAATCGATGTCACATCGCAGCGCGTAATTGCCTGGCTGTCGCATTCGCCGGTGGTCCTCCAGAATGCCGACCGTGGCTTTTATCGGCGTTTTACGAAATCTTTGGCATTTCAAGTTCGCTACCTTCAGCGCATGGCTCCCTTTGCGCTTGCGGGAGAAAGTCTCTTCCGTCTTCGCATCGCACTCGCCATGGCCTCGATCGCAATGCCCGCGCGGCAATCCGTGATGCGCAAGGCGGCTCTGGCGCTGGACAACGAATTCGATAGTCAGATTCTGCCCGACGGCGGGCATATCTCACGCAATCCGCGTGTAGGGCTCGAATTGCTTCTCGATCTCCTGCCGCTTCGGCAGACCTATGTGAATCTCGGCCACGACCTGCCGCAGAAGCTGATTGCGGGCATCGACCGCATGTATCCGGCGCTTCGGTTCTTCCGCCACCAGAATGGCGATCTTGCGCTCTTCAATGGCGCAACAGCAACCCTTGCCAATGAGCTCATGTCGGTCCTGCGCTACGACGAAACGGCGGGCCAGCCTTTCAAGGCGATGCCACATTCCCGCTATCAGCGCCTGGCGGCGGGAAATACAGTGTTGATTGCCGATACCGGTCCACCGGCTGCCGGCACCCTGTCTCGTACGGCGCACGCGGGCTGCCTTTCTTTCGAAATGTCGTCGGGCCGCCACCGCTTTATCGTCAATTCCGGCTCGCCGAAATTCGCCGGCCGCCGCTATGTGCAGATGGCGCGCACCACCGCGGCGCATTCGACCGTGACGCTGAACGATACTTCGTCCAGCCGTTTCTCGCCGTCTGAATATCTCGGCCATATCATCATTGACCCGGTGAGGACCGTCAGCGTCGAGCGTGCCGAAACCGAAGACGGACGCGACGTTATCAAGGTCAGTCATGACGGCTATCTCAAGAATTTCGGCGTGCTTCACGAGCGGGAACTGACGCTGAATGCTGCGGGCTCAATTGTCACCGGTCGCGATCGGCTGGTGCGGCAGGGCGAGCGCACGAGCAACGAACCGCTTCGTGCCGCCGCACGCTTCCATGTCCATCCGGCCATCAATGTGAGGCAGAGCGACCGCGAGTCCGCATTGCTGACGGCGCCAGACGGCGAAAGCTGGCTCTTCTCCTCGCCGGGGAACGAAGTCTTGATCTCCGAGGACGTCTTCTTCGCCGACGCCTCCGGCATCTGTGGTTCGGACCAGATCGAGATTGACTTCGTCTTCGCCGAAAAGCCGGAAATTCGCTGGTTTTTGTCCCGCAAGAGCTAGTGACTGTTTGCGCGGCGGCAAAGCTGTGCTAACGCGGCGGCATCGCCCTAGCGTCCCTCGCCGGATGTCTCCCGAAGCCCGAACGGAGAAGGTTCATGGCCGTCATTTCCAAAAAGATCCCCGCCCCCGACAAGGTCAAAATCACGACTGCGTTGCTTTCCGTTTCCGACAAGACGGGCGTCGTCGAGTTCGCCCGCGCGCTTTCCGAAAAAGGAATCCGCCTGCTTTCGACCGGCGGCACGCATAAGGCGATTGCGGCTGCCGGTCTCGCCGTCACCGATGTTTCGGAGGTCACAGGCTTTCCGGAAATCATGGACGGGCGCGTGAAGACGCTGCATCCCAAGGTTCACGGCGGTCTCCTGGCGATCCGTGACGATGCCGAGCATCGCCAAGCCATGAAGCTGCACGGCATCGAGAGCATCGATCTCGCCGTTATCAATCTTTACCCGTTCGAGGATGTTCGCGCTGCCGGCGGCGACTATCCAACGACGGTCGAGAATATTGATATTGGCGGCCCGGCAATGATCCGCGCTTCGGCCAAGAATCACGCTTATGTGACGATCGTGACCGATCCGTCAGACTATGCCGAACTGCTCGAGCAGCTCGCAGCCGATGCCGGCCAGACCGGCTATGCCTTCCGCCAGCGCATGGCCGCCAAGGCCTATGCCCGCACGGCGGCTTACGATGCCATGATTTCGAACTGGTTCGCCGAAGCGCTCGCCATCGATACGCCGCGCCACCGGGTGATCGGCGGCGTCTTGAAGGAAGAGATGCGCTACGGCGAAAACCCGCACCAGAAGGCTGCCTTCTACGTTACGGGCGAAAAGCGCCCCGGCGTCTCGACGGCGACATTGCTCCAGGGCAAGCAGCTTTCCTACAACAACATCAACGACACCGATGCGGCCTATGAGCTGGTCGCCGAATTCCTACCGGAGAAGGCGCCCGCCTGTGCCATCATCAAGCATGCTAATCCCTGTGGCGTCGCAACCGGTCCGAGCCTCATCGAGGCTTACAAGCGGGCGCTTGCCTGCGATTCCGTTTCTGCCTTCGGCGGCATCATCGCATTGAACAGCACGCTCGATGCGGAGACGGCGGAAGAAATCATCAAGCTGTTCACGGAAGTCATCATCGCTCCGGATGTAAGCGACGAGGCCAAGGCGATCGTCGCGAGGAAGCCGAACCTGCGCCTGCTTTCCGCGGGCGGGCTGCCTGATCCGCGCGCCGCCGGCTTGACGGCAAAAACGGTCTCCGGCGGTCTGCTCGTCCAGAGCCGCGATAACGGCATGGTCGAAGATCTGGAGCTGAAGGTCGTCACCAAGCGTGCTCCGACAGCCCAGGAGCTGGAAGACATGAAGTTTGCCTTCAAGGTCGGCAAGCATGTGAAATCGAATGCGGTCGTTTATGCCAAGGATGGCCAGACGGCCGGCATAGGTGCCGGGCAGATGAGCCGCGTCGATTCCGCCCGCATCGCTGCACTGAAAGCCGAGGAAGCCGCCAAGGCTCTCGGCCTGCCCGCTCCGATGACGCGCGGTTCGGCGGTCGCCTCCGAGGCTTTCCTGCCATTCGCCGATGGCCTTCTGTCGATGATTGCTGCCGGTGCCACGGCGGTCATCCAGCCGGGCGGTTCCATGCGCGATCAGGAGGTGATCGATGCCGCCAACGAGCACAATGTTGCGATGGTATTCACCGGCATGCGCCACTTCCGTCACTGAGAGTGAAGGCCTCGTCACTCGACGGGGCGTCGCTTCACTTTTGATCCCTATCCGCCGGATAAGGCGTTACGATCAGCAGGATCAAGCCGCCAGCGAGGAAAAGAAGCAGCGTCGCCATGCCGAGGCGCGCTGACCCGCTGGCATAAGTCATCAGCGAAAAGAAGAGCGTTGCCATGAAGCTCGTGGCGCGGCCTGAAAGCGCATAGATCCCGAAATAGCGCCCTGCCTCTTCCAGGCTGACGCTGCGCGCCAGATAGGAACGCGAGGAGGCCTGTACGGGGCCGAAGGCGAGGCCGATCAGCAGTCCGTAGAGGATATAGGCCTTCTCCGCCGCCGTGCCGAAAAGCCCTCCGGCGTCTGCCGTGGACAACGGCACGAGGCCGAAAAGCGTGTAGCCCGGCCCTGTCGAAATAATGCCGGTCGTTGCAAAAAGCAGCATGGTCAGGCTGATCAGGATCGTCGCCTTTGAGCCGATCCGGTGGTCCACCCTGCCGGCGATGACGCAGCCGAAAATCGCGACAACATTGAGGATGATCCCGTAAAGCCCGATTTCGATTGTTGCCCAGCCGAACATGCCGGCGGCAAAGGCGCCGCCAAGGATCAGCAGTCCGTTGACACCGTCCTGATAAATCATTCGGGCAATCAGGAATTTCAGAATGCCCCTTCGGTGCTTCAGTTCGCCGACCGTGTTCCGGACCTGCTTCAGGCCGGAACGCACCGCGGTCGCGAACGGCAGCCCCTTCGGCGCATCAGGCGTGAAGAGAAACATCGGGATGATGAAGATCAGATACCATACCGCGGAGATTGGTCCGGTAATGCGCGCGTCCTCGCCGGTATGCGGGTCAAGGCCAAACAAAGGGGCAAATCCCAGCAGCGTCTTTCCGGTTTCCAGACTGCCCGCGAACAGCGCCACGACGGCGATGAGCACAATCATTCCACCGAGGTAGCCAAGGCCCCAGGCGGTGTTGGAGAGCTTGCCCACCTCATCCTTCCCCACAAGGCGCGGCATCATCGAATCGTTGAAGACGATGGAAAATTCGGCCGCGGTCGAAGCGAGAATCATAAAGATCACCGGGTAGATGACCGGCGATCCCGGGGCCGCAAACCAAAGGCCGAAGAGACTTGCGATCTTGATCAGCGCGAAGAAGGCGGTCCAGGGTTTGCGGGCGCCGGACTGATCGGCGATGGAGCCGAGGATCGGAGAGAGCACGGCGATGATAACCGAGGAGATCGTCGCCATATTGCTCCACATCGCCTGTGCGGAGACGGGATCGGCAGTCAGTCTCGAGACGAAATAGGGGCCGAAGATGAACGTGGTTACGACCGTAAAGAACGGCTGGGCCGCCCAGTCGAAAAGCATCCAGCCCCAGATGCCTTTCTCCGGCGCCTTTTGCGGCGCGGGCGTCCCCGTTCCGGTCCAGTCTATCCTGCTCACGCATCCACTCCCGCTTCGCAGCGGACTGTGTCACCTCGCCCGGTCGCGCGCAAGGTCGGTCAACAGACCTGCAGCGACTGTAATGCGCGCAAGGCTCGGGTCGCCGCTATCGCTAAGGTTCGAAAGCTCCTCGGCAATGCGGTTGATCCTGATGCGGTCTACCGCATGCCAAGCCTGAACCGGCAGCTTCTCCTTGCCGTGCTCGGCGAGCGCCGAAATCACGATATCGCGGCGGGCGCTGGCGATCTGGTCGATGCTCCGGGCCAGCGCCAGGCTCTCGTAGTGATCGGAGGTAACGATGCGGGCACCGGCGGCTAGCAACCTGCCCACGCGGAAGGTTTGCGATACGGCAAAATAGCTATCTGCGGCGCGTGCCAGCGGTTCGCCCGTCCGTTCGGCGACCTGCATGATCTCCGGCACCAGAGCAAAGCCCGGCAGCCCGGCAATGGCAGCCGCCAATTTTTCTGGTATTCCGGCCTCGCGGTACTCGTTAGCGCGGGCTTCAAACTCCGCAGGAACCTGTGCTGCGAAGACTGGCGCTAGCTTCTTCAACGCGTCGCGTAGTCGGCTAATTGTCTCCGCCATATCGGCTTTCGCCATGCCGGTCTTCAGGAGCAGACGGGTCAAGACCGTAAAGATGTGGCCGATTTCCTCATAGACACGGTTCTGCATCTGGCCGGAGATCCTGCCGTCCAGCGCATCCGTTTCCGCCCAGAGCCGGGTCAGATCAAAGCCATCGCGGGCGATGATGGCTGCGCGGACGACTTCCGGCGCCGAAGCGGCTGTGGCATCCATCATGCTGACTGCAAAGCCTGGACCGCCGCGATTGATTGCCTCATTGGCGAGGATGGTCGCGATGATTTCGCGCTTCAATCGGTGGCTAGCGACGTCGGCGGCGTAGGGTTTCTGCATCTTGGCCGGGAAGTAGTTCGAAAGCGTCGAGGCGAAATAGGGCTCGTCCGGCAGATCGCTTGCGGCAAGGGCATCGAAAAGCACGATTTTTGCATAGGAGAGCAGCACGCCGATTTCAGGCCGCGTCAGCGGCTTGCCTGCGGCATAGCGTTCGGAAAGCGTCGAGTCGTCCGGAAGTGTTTCAACTTTCCGGTTCAGCTGCTTGGCGCCTTCCAGAACGCTCATGAAGCGCGCGAGTTCAAGCCCGTTACCGGTGCCTTTGCGCTCCGTGAGCGAAATCGCCAAGGATTGCAGATAGTTGTTACGCAGAACCAGTGCCGCGACCTCGTCCGTCATCGAGGACAGCAACTGATCGCGTTTTGCCCGCGTTAGCCGTCCGTCATGCATGGCGCTGGCAAGCGCGATCTTGATATTGACCTCGACGTCCGAGGTGTTGACGCCGGCCGAATTGTCGATCGCGTCGGAATTGCTCCGCCCGCCCTTCAGGCCATAGGCGATGCGGCCCTTTTGCGTGACGCCCAGATTGGCACCCTCGCCGATCACCTTTGCCCGCACCTCTTCGGCCGTGATGCGGATCGGGTCGTTGGAACGATCGCCCACTTCCGCGTCGGTTTCCGATTGCGCCTTCACATAGGTGCCGATGCCGCCGAACCAGAGAAGGTCGACCGGGCTTTTCAGGATCGCTGTCATAATTTCGAAAGGCGTTGCCACGGCCTTGTCGATCCCTATTGCGGCAATCGCCTCGGGCGTCAGCGTCACGGACTTCGCCGAGCGCGAAATGATCATCGCACCTTTGGAAAGAACCGACTTGTCGAAATCCTGCCAGCTGGAGCGCGGCAGGTTGAAGAGCCGCTGCCGCTCGGCAAGCGTCTTTTCGATGTCCGGATCGGGATCGATGAAGATATCACGGTGGTCGAAGGCCGAGAGCAGCAGGATCTTCGGAGAGAGCAGCATGCCGTTGCCGAAGACGTCGCCGGACATATCGCCGACGCCGGCCACCGTAAACGGTGTGGTTTGAATGTCGATATCCATTTCGCGGAAATGGCGCTTCACGGCCTCCCAGGCGCCTCTGGCGGTGATGCCCATCTTCTTGTGGTCATAGCCCGCCGATCCACCTGATGCGAAGGCGTCGTCGAGCCAGAAGCCGGCTTCCTGCGCCAATGCATTGGCGGTGTCGGAGAAGGTGGCTGTTCCTTTGTCGGCGGCGACGACGAAATAGGGATCGTCACCATCGAGCCGCACCGTATCGGCAGGCGGCAGGACATCGGCGCCGGAAATGTTGTCGGTGATCGAAAGCAGCGTACGGATATAGGTCTTGTAGGCTTCCCGGCCTGCATTGAAGATTTCGTCGCGGCTGCCCCCGGCGGGCAGATTTTTCGGATAGAAACCGCCCTTGGCGCCAACCGGCACGATGACGGCGTTCTTGACCTGCTGCGCCTTCACGAGGCCGAGCACTTCCGTGCGATAGTCCTCTGCGCGATCCGACCAGCGCAAGCCGCCGCGAGCCACCTTGCCAAAACGAAGGTGCACGCCCTCGACCTCGACGCCATAGACGAAGATTTCCCGGAATGGCTTGGGATCGGGCAGGCCATCGATGAGTTTCGGATCGAGTTTGAAGGCAAGCATCGCCTTCGGCGAGCCGTCGGCATTGCGCTGGAAGTAATTGGTGCGCAGCGTCGCATCGACGACATTGATGCAGCGGCGCAGAATGCGGTCATCGTCGAGGCTCGGCACGTCGGCGAGCGCCGCTTCGATCGACTGATGCTGTTCGGCAAGCTTTTTCACACGCGCCTTCTCGCCCAGCTTCGGATCGAGCGAGTCGTAGAAAAGCCTGAAGATCGACGCGGCGATCCGGGGATATTTGTCGAGGGTCGTTGCGATGTAGTCTTGCGAATAGGCAATTCCCGCCTGGCGGAGATAGCGGGCATAAGCCCGCAGGACGTTCGCCTCGCGCGCGGAAAGCCCCGCTGAAAGGATCAGCCGGTTGAAACTGTCATTGTCGATCGCGCCGCTGAAGGCAGAGACGAAGGCTTCCTCCAGCCGAGCGCCATAATGGTTGAGGTCGATCTCGCCGCCGCTGCGGGGCTCGAGCTCCATATCGTGCAGCACAACGATGTTGGCTGACCCGTCGGCCGCCGGAACCTCGATGTCGAATGTCCTCTCGCTAAGCACATTGAACCCAAGATTTTCAAGCAGCGGCACGCGGCGCGAGAGCGGAAGCTGCTCGACGGGATGGAAAATCTTGAGCGAGAAGATTCTGCCGCGCTCCAGGTCGTTGCGGTAGTAGAACTCAATGCGGATCGGCGCGCCGGAAGCGGAGGCAGTAATATCCGGCAGATCGGCAACCGTTTCTTCCGGCGTGAAGGAATCCTGGAAAGCGTTGCTGACGCCGATCCTTGGCGCCTTCGGTCCGGCCAGCGCCTCAAAGCGATCGTCCCAGCGGGCGGTGATGGCGCGGATTGCCTCTTCGAGCCTTGCTTGCGGGACGCGCGGTGTTTTTCCGCCGGACCGGCCGATGATGAAGTGCACCCTGGCAACGCGGCCTTCCGGAAAGGCCGGATAGTAGGCAGAGACCCGACCGTCATATACCGTCTTCAGGTAGTTGCCGATCTTTTCCCGAACGATGGAATCGTATTCTTCGCGGGGCACATAGACGATGACTGAAACAAACCGGTCGAAATGGTCAATGCGCGGCAGAACTCGGACGCGCGGCCGGTCTGCAAGTTCGTTGATTTGCTCGGCGAATTTCGCAAGCAATGTCGTATCGATCTGGAAAAGATCGTCACGTGGATAAGATTCCAACGTGTTGTCGAGCATCCGGCCGGAATGGCTCATCGGATCAAAGCCGAAATGGTCTTTCACCTTGGCGATCTTGGATCGGATGAGCGGAATTTCCGATGCGAATGCGGTGTAGGCCGTGGAGGTGAATAGGCCGACGATGCGCAGTTCACCCGTGACGTTTCCGTCCTTGTCGAAGCGCTTGACGCCGACATAGTCCATATAAGCGCGGCGGTGGACGACGGATTTCACGTTCGCCTTTGTGACGATCAAAAAGTCCGGGCCGTCGAGAAAGGCCAGGATCTCCGGTGTTGTCGTTACGGCGTCCTTGCCGGTACGCAGGACCAAAACGTCCGGATTGGAAAGGATTCCGAGCCCTGTGCCCTTGCCCCGCTCGACCTTCGCCTCGCTGCCCTTGCCGGAATAGACATACTCGCGCATGCCGAGGAAGGTAAAGTTTTCGTCGCGTAGCCAAGTCAGGAAAGCCAGTGCCTCGTCGCGATCGGCCTTCTTGCGGCTGGCATTGTAGCTGCTGAGTTCGGCAATGACCGTGTCGAGCTTGGAAAGCATAGGCTTCCAGTCGGAAACGGCCTGATGAACCTGCTCCAGCACACCGAGTACGCGCTGCCGGAGATCGGCGGATTGCTCGGCAGTCAGGGGCGAGATGTGAAGCTGAATATGGCTGACACGTTGTTCAGGATCGCTTGGTTCCTCGGCGGAATAAAGCACCGGCGCCTTGCCAGGCTCGATCACCAGGATCGGATGCACGGCCATATAGAGATCGCGGTAAGTGCTCGTAACCTCACCCATGACCGATTCGTAAAGGAACGGCATGTTGCGATCGGTGATCGTCAGGACCGAGACGGCCACGCCGGCGGGCTCAACATCGGGGAGCGTGTCAATACTGACGCGAGGCGCCTTGCCATCCCAGGCCGAAAGCTCCTTTGCGGAATGAATGGCGGAAAGCGCCAGCATCTCAGGCGTATAGCAATCGAGGTCATCTCCGCTTGCCCGGCCGAAAAGAATCTCCGGATCGAGATGCTGCTCGCCCGTCGCCGCAGCGATCTTCCGCGCGCTTTCGATCGGCTTTTCCCGTCGAGGATTGTTTCTGACAGCCATTTTGAGAGTTCCCCAGTTTGCGTGATTTCCTGCAAGTTAGCAGAAGATTTGTCGAAAAAATCTCTAAAAGAGGCCTCGCGACAGCAGCTTTCGTGCGTTTTTGACCCGCTTTGGATAAAATTCTGGAAGATTCTCCAAATTCCGGATCAGTCGATTCCGAAGCCTGCCAATTCGGCGAGAATTTCATGCATCGATGAAGAATGGTTGACAGCCGCGCGGCAAAAGGATCATCAACAGCGCGTCGAATTCAGGGTCTAAAATCAATCATGTCGGATATCAGCCAAGCAGGAACGGTGATCGTCATCTCCAGCCATGTCGTTCGCGGTTCAGTCGGCAATCGTGCGGCCGTCTTTGCCCTCGAAACGCTCGGCCATCAGGTTTGGGCCCTGCCGACGATCGTTCTGCCCTGGCATCCCGGCCACGGACGCTCGACACGGCTCACTTTTGCGGAGGCTGATTTCGATGCAGCCATCGACGATCTCATTCGTGCGCCATGGATCGGAGAGGTAAAAGCAGTGCTGTCGGGCTATTTCGGCAATGCTGCGCAGGCTCGTTCCGTTGCCCGTCTCGTCAGCGCCTTGCGCGCAACAAATCCGGACCTGTTCTATGTCTGCGATCCGGTCATGGGCGATCTCGGCGGTCTCTATGTGCCGGAAGCGACGGCGGCAGCGATCCGCGACCACCTCATTCCGCTTGCTTCGCTGGCGACACCCAACCGTTATGAACTTGCCTGGATGGCAGGTGCGCCACTGGAGGACAACACGGCGGTCATGGAGGCGGCCCTCTCGCTCGGTCCCTCACGCATGCTTGTCACCTCCGCTGTCCCGATGATGGCGGGAGGGACGGGAAATCTCTATCTCTCCGGCCGCCACGCGCTGCTTGCCGAACATCGCGTCATCGACAATCCGCCGAATGGGTTGGGCGATCTTCTGGCGGCGGTCTTTCTCTCGCGGCTTCTTTCCGGAATGGATGACGAAAAAGCGCTGCAGCTTGCGACGGCCAGTGTTTACGAAGTGCTGGCGCGCGCGGTCAAACGCGGCAGCGACGAGCTCACGCTGGCAAGCGATTCTTCAAGCCTTTCGACGCCGATGGCCATGGTGCAGATGCGCCACCTCATGCATCCCGCGCAGCGGCGGAGGAATTAGCCGCAGGCGGTAGCTGCGCATTTCGCGCCTGCGGTAGTTGATCTTCCGGCGTTCGCGCGCTAATCGGAAGTCATGCAGCGTTTTCCAACCCCTCTTCTGGACGGTTACCGCAACTTCATGAACGGGCGGTATGCCGACGCTCGCGACCGCTACAGGACGCTGGCTGAAAACGGCCAGAACCCGACCACCCTGGTCATTGCCTGTTGCGATTCCCGCGCCGCGCCGGAGCTCATCTTCGATGCCGGCCCAGGCGAGCTTTTCGTCATCCGCAACGTTGCCAATCTCGTTCCGCCCTATGAGCCGGACGGTCATTTCCATGCTACCTCGGCGGCGCTGGAATTTGCCGTCCAGGCGCTGAAGGTGACGGATATCGTGGTGATGGGTCATGGCCGTTGCGGCGGCATTCGCGCAGCGCTCGACCCGAACGCCGAACCTCTTTCTCCCGGCGATTTCATCGGCCGCTGGATGTCCCTGGTGAAGGACGCCGCCGAGCAGATCGGCAGCAACGACATCATGACCCAGACCGAGCGCCAGACGGCTCTCGAACGCGTTTCGATCCGCAACTCCATCACTAATCTGCGTACCTTCCCGGAGGTCAAGGCGCTCGAGAAAGAAGGCAAGATCGCCCTTCACGGCGCCTGGTTCGACATCTCAACCGGGGAATTGTGGGTCATGGACGCGGAGACACGCGACTTCATTCGCCCGGAAGTATAGCGCCTCCGGGCAGAAGCTTACTGGCCGTCGATCTGCTGGCCGATATAGGCGATTGCCTGCTGATACACCGTCGCGGCGTTCCAGCCCGCGATCGCCCCAAAATTCGGCTGACCGGGCTGATAACCGGCGCCGGCCTGCCAGCCGTGGCCTCTGAGAAAGTTCGCGGTCGAAGCCAAGGCGTCAGCGCGTGAGCCGACCATGTCGACACGGCCGTCGCCATCGCCATCAGCGCCGAAACGGACGACATTGCGTGGCAGGAACTGTGTCTGGCCGATTTCGCCATGGGCCGCACCGCGGGCCTGTGGGTTCAGGTAGCCTTCGGAGACGAGCTGCAGCGCTGCATAAAGCTGATCGGTGAAATAATCGGAGCGACGGCAGTCGTAAGCGAGCGTCGAAACGGCGGACAGCGTATGCTGGTTGCCCATATAGCTGCCAAACCCGGTTTCCATACCCCAAATCGCAATCAGCGGGCCGGCCGGGACGCCGAAGCGGCGCTCGATGGAGGCAAACAGTGCCTGATTGGAGCGCTTCACGCCCCTGCCCCGGGAAATGATCGCCGCCCCGCCCCGCTTCTTCATGAAGGCGTCGAAGGACAGCTTGAAGCTCTTCTGGCCGCGGTCGGCGGCGATGGTTTGCCTGTTATAGTTTACGTTGGCGAAGGCCCGGTTCAGGACCGATGGGCTGACGCCATTGGCCGCTGCTTCCTGCTTGAAATCGGCTACCCAGGCTTCGAAGCCTGCGCCGTTGGTGCCGCACTGGGCAGCTTTTGCCGCTGCCGGAACAGTGTGGAGCGCGCCCGCCGCCGCGATGGCCGCCACGAGGAATTTTGTCATGCGCATGAGAAACCCCGATCTCGATCTGCATAAGCCTAGCGCCGGGCAAGGATGCCATCGTGAGGTGATTTTGTCACGATCACCATTGGCGAGCCTTGCTTCAGCGTGATTTTCCGGTCTTCGCAGGTAACCCCGCATATCCGGCGATATACGGGGCTGATAGCAAATTATGGTTAATGTTTGGTATCAGGCAGCCTTTTTGCGTGGCTTGACGAGACCGCGGTTGACGAGCAGCTCTGCAATCTGGATCGCATTGAGGGCCGCGCCCTTGCGCAAATTGTCTGAAACCACCCAAATGTTGAGGCCGTTCTCGACGGTCGCATCCTCGCGGATACGCGAGATGTAGGTCGCGTCTTCGCCGGCGGATTCGTATGGGGTGATGTAGCCGCCGTTTTCGTGCTTGTCGATTACGAGGCAGCCTGGGGCATCGCGCAGGATGTCGCGCGCCTGATCGGCGGTGATTTCGTTTTCGAACTCGATGTTGACCGATTCCGAATGGCCGATGAAAACAGGAACACGCACCGCGGTGCACGTTACCTTGATCTTCGGGTCGAGCATCTTCTTCGTCTCAGCCAGCACCTTCCACTCTTCCTTGGTATAGCCATCTTCCATGAAGACGTCGATGTGCGGGATGACGTTGAAGGCAATGCGCTTCGTGAACTTCTTGTTCTCGATCGGATCGGCGACGAAGACGGCGCGAGTCTGGTTGAAGAGCTCGTCCATGCCTTCCTTGCCCGCGCCGGACACGGACTGGTATGTCGAGACGACGACGCGCTTGATCTTCGCGACGTCATGCAGCGGCTTCAAAGCCACGACGAGCTGAGCAGTCGAGCAATTCGGGTTGGCGATGATGTTGCGCTTCGTGAACTGTGTGACAGCGTCCGGGTTTACCTCCGGAACAATAAGCGGAACGTCGGCGTCATAGCGCCAGGCCGAAGAGTTGTCGATGACGACGCAGCCCTGCTGGCCGATCTTCGGCGAGAACCTCTTGGACACCTCGCCGCCCGCTGACATGAGGCAGATATCGGTATCGGAAAAATCGTAATTTTCGAGATTGGAAACCTTCAGCGTCTTGTCGCCGTAGGAAACTTCCGTGCCTTGCGAACGTGCGGAGGCAAGGGCCACGACTTCATCGGCGGGAAAGCCCCGCTCGGAGAGGATGTTGAGCATCTCCCGGCCGACATTTCCGGTTGCTCCCGCAACTGCAACTTTGAAACCCATTTTCAAGCTCTCTTTCTCTTCTCTCCTCTTGTCCGGTGAGGGGAAGGCTGCGAAACGATCGCAGCTTCCTGTCCCCAGCCGGGCCGGGGAGAGAGCGGCAGGCCAGAGACGTCAGACGGTTTTCGTCGTCGTTTTGGCCTTGGTTTTGGAAGAAACCGGAACGGTAATACCCATCCCGGCACTCAGTGCCTGGTCATTGCGTTCAGCAATGGCGTGCTCGTCGCGAACCATGGATATTCCTTTTCCGTCGCTGCTCTTAAAAGGTTTTCCACAGGAGTCAAGGTTCTTGCGGCGTCCTTGCCCATTGAGGGCTTAGCAAAGGCGGTGTCTTGTTGCTTCTTCGCTGCAGTGAGGCCGCGCCATCGGATCACCCGCGTCAATCTGTCACTGCGCGTTAGACTAAAGTCATAATCCCAAAGCCTCTCTCTTTATCCGAATCCTTTTCTGTCACACTCGCGCTAGGCGAGTCGCATCCCAGGGACATGCTTTGAGGAGAGCATGGGGTGGGCTCGTTGCTCATCACTCTGTGGAGGACAGACAATGGCAAATGTCGCAAGCGTCGGCGGCGCAAAGGCCGCTCCGATGACGGGCGAGGAAAAGAAGGTCATCTTCGCTTCCTCGCTCGGCACGGTTTTCGAATGGTACGATTTCTATCTTTACGGTTCCCTCGCGACCTATATCGGCGCGACCTATTTTACCCAGTATCCGGAAGCGACGCGCAATATCTTCACGTTGCTGGCTTTCGCAGCAGGCTTCCTGGTTCGCCCCTTCGGCGCGCTGGTGTTCGGGCGCCTCGGCGACCTCGTCGGCCGTAAATACACCTTCCTGGTCACGATCCTGATCATGGGTCTCTCGACCTTTCTCGTCGGTATCCTTCCGGGTGCTGCGACCATCGGCATTGCAGCTCCGATCATCCTGATCGCGCTCCGCTTGCTGCAGGGTTTGGCGCTCGGCGGTGAATACGGCGGTGCCGCCACCTACGTTGCAGAACACGCACCGAACGGCCGCCGCGGTTATTTCACGTCGTGGATCCAGACGACGGCAACGCTCGGGCTTTTCCTCTCGCTGATCGTCATCGTCGCGGTTCAGTCTCTCATGGGATCTACAGCCTTTGCCGCTTGGGGCTGGCGCATTCCGTTCCTCGTTTCAGTCGTCCTGCTCGGCATCTCTGTCTGGATCCGTTTGAGGATGAACGAGTCGCCCGTCTTCCAGCGTATGAAAGAGGAAGGCAAAGGCTCGAAGGCGCCGCTGACGGAAGCGTTCGGAACATGGAAGAATGCAAAGATCGCGATCATCGCGCTTCTGGGCGCGACCATGGGCCAAGCCGTCGTCTGGTATGGCGGCCAGTTCTATGCGCTGTTCTTCCTGCAGAACGTGCTCAAGGTCGATTTGCAGGCTGCCAACATCATGGTTGCCATCGCGCTTGCGCTCGCAACGCCGTTCTTCGTCGTCTTCGGTGGGCTTTCCGACAAGATCGGCCGCAAGCCGATTATTATGGCGGGCCTGTTGATCGCGGCGGTCACCTACAACCCGCTGTTCAAGGCGATGACGTGGACTGCGAACCCCGCGCTCGCCGAAGCCCAGGCTTCGATCCGTGCAACGGTTACGGCCGATCCGGCGGATTGCAAGTTCCAGTTCAACCCGACAGGCACGGCAAAGTTCACCAGCTCGTGTGACGTGGCAACGGCGTTCCTGACCAAGAACTCGGTCCCGTACGACGTTGTACCAGGCCCGGCCGGCCAGCCGGCAATGGTCAAGATCGGCGACGAGACAGTCACCAGTTTCGATGCCGCCGCTGCTGGCGACAAGGCGAAAGCCATGACGGCTACCTTCGAAAAGGGCGTCAACATTGCGCTTCACGATGCCGGTTATCCGCTGAAGCGCGCCGCCGCCAAGGTTCCCGATTCCAAGCTCGATGCCTTCATCGCAGCGAATCCGGAACTTGCTCTCAATGCCGACGCCGTGCGCGCCGGCGAGAAGGAAACGATGCCTGCCGACAAGCTCGTGGCCGGCAAGTTGCTGACGGCCGAAGAGGCTAACGGCGTCACCGACATGGCAGTGTATACGATTGCCAATGGCGGTACCTTCGCCATGGTCGCCGATCCGGCGCGCGTCAATTGGATTGGCACAATCGCCGTTCTCTTTGTCCTCGTTCTCTATGTGACGATGGTCTACGGGCCGATCGCGGCCCTGTTGGTCGAGCTTTTCCCGACCCGCATCCGCTATACCGGCATGTCGCTGCCCTACCACATCGGCAATGGCTGGTTCGGCGGTCTGCTGCCGGCAACCGCCTTCGCTATGAGCGCGGCGGCTGGCGATATCTACTACGGTCTGTGGTATCCGATCGTCTTTGCGGCAATCACGTTCGTCATCGGCCTGATCTTCCTGCCGGAAACGAAGAACCGCGACATCCACACGATGGATTGAGGTTCATCGAGGCAAGGCTGAAAGACCCGGCGTTCGCAAGACGCCGGGTTTTTCTATGCGCGCAGGATGCGCTTGGGTACCGGCCAGCCTTCGGCGAGCTTGAAAAGGATGCCGTAGCGCGAAAACAGGATAGCGATCATCAGAGAAAACCAGCCGCCAAGAGCCAGCCCCGCAATCACGTCGCTCGGATAGTGCGCGCGGACCATGACGCGGGTCATGCCGAGCCAGAGCGCGCAGGCGAGAAAGACGATCCGATAGCGCGGGAAGAGCAGCGAGAGGGCCGCGAAGAACGCTCCGATGGTGGTCGCATGTCCCGAGGGAAAGCTCTCGAAGCCGGAATGGCCCGAAAAGGGAGAGAAGGAAACAATACCGTAGTCGTCGAAATATTGCGGCCGGGCGCGGCCGATGGCGCGCTTCAGCAGATTGGCGAGGACGCCGGAGAGCGTGATCGACGTCAGCAGATAGGCGCCGATCCAGCACATTTGCAACGCCTGGATCCGCGTGCGGAGCGATTTTACGATACGCAGCGCCGCGAGGCCCTCGAAGAAAAGGAAGGCGCTGACGATGATGATCCAGCCGGACGTGCCGAAATCCGTCAGCATGCGCCCAACGCGACGGATGACCGGTGGCACGTGATTGGAGCCGACAGGGCCGTCGAGCAGGAGGATCGAAAGAATGACGGCATTGCAGGTGATGAAAAGACAGGTCTGCCACCGCAATTGAGGCATCCGGCAGGTGCTGCGCCGCCAGCGCCTGTCGAGCGAGGAAAGGATCGCCTGCATCAAATCTTATCCGTTCGAAAGCAATTTTTTAGAACGGATTGACGCTATCAGTTCGCGGCGACAGTTTTTTTACGGGGAGGCTTAAATAAGCCGACTCAGCCGAGGGATGGGCCATCCATCGCGGCCGACGGCAAAGATCAGGCCGAAGCGGGCAAAAAGGATCGACATCGCAAAAGCAAACCAGGCACCGAGCGCCAGCCCAGCGGCGACATCGCTCGGATAGTGGACACCAATGATGACGCGGCTTGCGCCAAGCCAGAGCCCGACGCCAATGAAGACAAGCCTGAACCGCGGAAAGAGCAGCGCGAGCGCCACGAAGAGCGCGCCGATATTGGTCGAGTGGCCCGACGGGAAGCTCTGATGCAAGAAATCCATGCTGAAGGGCGAGAAACTGAAAATGCCTTCCTGCTCATAGAGCAGTGGCCGCGCCCGGCCGATCAGAAATTTCAAGGTGTTGGCGACGGCGCTGGCGCAAATGACCGAAAGCGCGACATAAGCGGCCATCTGGCCGAAATAGACCATGCGGAACCTGCGCCGCACCTTCCAAAGCCGCCGTCGGACCGCGTAACCGGTGGCAAGAACCGTGCAAAGTCCGGCGAGAATCCAGGCAAGTCGGCCGATATCCGTCACGTCGCCGGCTATGGTGACCAAAGGCGGCGAAAGGCTTTTCACCGCCTCCCCGAGCGGCTTGTCGAAGACGAAAAAGGCGATGGCGACGACGTTGATCGCGAAAAGGGTAAATGCCTTCCAAGGAACTCTGCGATGGATCGTGCGCCGGGCCTCGTAACGCTTGCGCAGGTACGACATGAAGCCTGGCTTGTGATTGACGGTGATGCTCATTCCATTCCTTCGAGGTTCGGGAATGGACATAGGAGCCGGAGCCTGGACCTTCAATAAGAAAGCCCTCGCGCCGGCAGGCACGAGGGCAGAAACGTTTCACGTGAAATATCAGGCAGAAAGCGCCTTAAACTCGGAGAGGATCGCCTCGCCCATTTCAACGGTTCCGACTTTTCTCGCACCTTCGGCCATGATGTCGGCGGTGCGGATACCCTTGTCGAGAACGTTGGCGATCGCCTTTTCGAGGTTATCGGCTTCGGTGACCATATTGAAGGAGTAGCGCAGGCACATGGCAAAGGAGGCAATCATGGCGATCGGATTGGCGATGCCCTTGCCGGCGATGTCGGGCGCGGAGCCGTGGACCGGTTCGTAAAGTGCCTTGCGTTTGCCAGTCTTGCCGTCCGGCGCGCCGAGAGAAGCGGACGGCAGCATGCCGAGCGAGCCCGTGAGCATTGCGGCCACGTCGGAGAGCATGTCGCCGAACAGGTTGTCGGTGACGATGACGTCGAACTGCTTCGGCGCGCGTACGAGCTGCATGCCGCCGGCATCAGCCAGCATATGCTCGAGCTTGACGTCGGAATACTTCGCCTTGTGCGTCTCGGTCACCACCTGGTTCCAGAGCACGCCCGACTTCATGACGTTGCGCTTTTCCATGGAGCAGACGCGGTTCTGGCGGGTGCGCGCCATTTCGAAGGCGACGCCGGCGATGCGCTCGATTTCGTAGGTATCATAGACCTGCGTGTCGATGCCGCGCTTCTGGCCGTTGCCGAGATCGATGATCTCCTTCGGCTCACCGAAATAAACGCCGCCCGTCAGCTCGCGGATGATGAGAATATCCAGACCTTCCACCAGCTCCGGCTTCAATGAGGAAGCCGACGCAAGCGCCGGATAGCAGATTGCAGGTCGCAGATTTGCGAAGAGCTCCAGATCCTTGCGAAGGCGCAAGAGACCGGCCTCCGGACGCACTTCGTAAGGAACGCTATCCCACTTGGGACCGCCGACCGCACCGAAGAGAACGGCATCTGCCGCAAGCGCCTTCTTCATGTCGTCTTCGGAGATGGCTGCGCCATGCGCATCATAGGCGCCGCCGCCGACCAGGCCTTCATCGGTGACGAAACCGGCCTTCATCTCCTCATTCATGTAAGCAATGATCTTGCGGACCTCACCCATGGCCTCGGGACCGATGCCGTCGCCCGGCAGCAGGAAAAGATTGCGCACTGTCATGAAATCCTCCACGGAAAAAGAAGCTGCGGCTTCTTAGACCCCGGAAAACGGCATTTCAAGCAAGGGAGAGGCCGAATCGGTACGGTTTGCCGCGGTACCGGCCTTCCCTGATGTGTTGACCCCTGCCCGTCTCCGCGCCAAAAGATGGTCACGTTTCAAGAATGGAATTCAGAATGACCTCTTCTCCACTGCATCTCAATACGCCGCTCCTTCGCACCGCCACCGATTACAGCGCCAATGGCAAGCCTTTGTGGCTCAAGCTCGATGCGCTGCAGCCTTCAGGTAGCTTCAAGATGCGCGGCGTCAGCAGGCTTTGTCAGCATGAGGTGGAAAAGGGTGCGAAGGAAATCTTCTGTGCTTCAGGTGGAAATGCCGGGATCGCTGCGGCCTTCGCAGGCCGCGCGCTCGGTGTTCCGGTAACGATCGTCGTTCCCGAGACGACGTCGGCCGAGGTTCGCCAGTCGATCGAGGCGACCGGGGCTTCGGTGCTGGTTCATGGTTCCGTCTTCGACGAGGCCAACGCCTATGCGATCAAGCTCTCGGAAGCCCGACAGGCCGCCTATGTGCATCCGTTCGACCATCCTCTGCTTTGGGAGGGGCATGGCACGTTGATCGATGAGGTCGTGGCGAGCGGCACGCGTTTCGATTGTGTGATCGCCAGCGTCGGCGGTGGCGGCCTGCTTGCCGGTATCGTTGCGGGGCTGAAGCGCAACGGGCTATCGCATGTGCCGGTCATCGCGGTGGAGACGGAAGGCGCTGCTTCGTTTCATGAGAGCCTCAAGGCGGGTGAGCGCATCACGCTGCCGGGGATCACATCGATCGCCAATTCGCTCGGCGCCCGCCAGGTGGCACAGCATGTCTTCGATCTGCCGAAGCACCACCCGATCGAGAGCGTATCGGTGAGCGACGCCGAAGCCGTTGCCGCCTGCCTGAAATTCGCCGATGCTCACCGCATCCTGGTCGAGCCCGCTTGCGGGGCAGCGCTTGCCGTAGCCGACGTCCATCCGGGCCTGCTTTCGCGTTTCGAAAACCCGCTCGTCGAAGTCTGCGGCGGCATCGGCGTCTCGCTCGACAAGCTGAAGGCTTGGAAAGAGCGCTTTCCCTAGGCTGAAAAGAAAAAGCCGGGCGAAAGCCCGGCTTGATCGGTAAGGTGTCCCTGCTCGCTCAGGCAGCCCAGGGGTGCGAAGCGGCATTCTTCTTTTCGAAACTGTCGATCGCCTTGCCCTTTTCCATCGTCAGGCCGATGTCATCGAGACCGTTCAGCAGGCAGTGGCGCTTGAATTCGTCGAGATCGAACTTGATCGAGCCGCCGTCGGGGCCGGTGATTTCCAAATTTTCGAGATCGACCGTGAGTATGGCATTGGAGCCACGCGAAGCGTCGTCCATCAGCTTGTCGAGGTCTTCCTGGCTGACCTTGATCGGCAGGATGCCGTTCTTGAAACAGTTGTTGTAGAAGATGTCCGCAAAGCTGGTGGAGATGACGCAGCGGATGCCGAAATCCAGAAGCGCCCATGGCGCATGCTCGCGCGAGGAGCCGCAGCCGAAGTTGTCGCCGGCGACAAGGATCTTGGCGTCGCGGTAAGCTGGTTTGTTCAGCACGAAATCGGCGTTTTCGGAACCGTCCTCGTTGTAGCGGGCTTCGGCGAAGAGACCCTTGCCGAGGCCCGTGCGCTTGATGGTCTTCAGATAATCCTTCGGAATGATCATGTCCGTGTCGATGTTGACGACAGGCAGGGGCGCGGCGACGCCGGTGAGCTTCACGAATTTATCCATGACCTAGGCTCCAAATTCAGCGGATTTACTTTCGTTGATCAGCATCTAGTCCAGTTTCCCGCCGAAATGAAGGAGAATCTTTCTAAAATGGCGGCCACGCGGCGTTTCGCGCGGCCTGCCCATCGTGCATGCTCCATTACTTGGACGTTTCGTTCAGCCCCCAGAGCACACCGAATGGATCGCGAAGCTGGCCGTAGCGGTCGCCCCAGAACATCAGTTCGACCGGCATGACGACTTCGGCACCGGCAGCGACGGCGCGCTCCCACCAGGAGTCGATATCGTCGACGACCAGCTGGATGGCGAAGCCTTCATGGCCTTTGAAGGGATGGCCGTATTCGGGATAGGCATCAGACAGCATGAGAGAGCTGCCGTTGATATAGAGATGCACATGCATCGTCCGGCCCTTCTCGTCGGCCGGCACGACATAGGCTTCTTCGGCGTTGAATGCCTTCTTATAGAATTCCGCGGCCTTGAGCGCGCCGTCGACCGTCAGATAGGGCAGCAGGCCGTTCTTGACCGGCGGCATCTTGGCGGGGGCAGTTTCATTGCTATCCATGTTCTTCCTCCGTCTCCTGATTTTTAAAGGTCCGGCATCATGGCCGACCGCTTCAAGGACGTAGGATTAGAACGGGAGCCGACAGCTCCATAAAGAATTTTTTGTGAAGGGCTGAATGGCCGGTTGCGATCAGAGGTCGATGATCGTGCCGCGGCCGTCGTTCCAGACGCGCATTTCGCGCTTTGCTTCGGCCTTGGCGCGGACCGGGGCCGGCTTCATCTTCATCGAAAGCGCGCGGGCGGCCATGAGCACCGTCAGGATGCCACCGACGGCGAGCGTCACCGAAAAGGTGAGAGCGGCAAGCGCCACGAATACAGTGAACCCTGCCAGCATGACGAAGATGAAGCGTATATTCTGCATTGAGCTTAGAACCTTTCTTCGAAAGGGATGTGGTCCTTCTTCTGCCTCTCTGCAAGTCAAGCATGGCATTTTGTTGTCTTGCCAGGCTTCACAAAGCTTGGCACACATTTGTGATGAGCCGAAATCTTCCCACACGTTCGTTCAGCCTGCACCGTTCTGTGCTCAGCGTCCCCGCGATCAATATCCGCGCACTTGAAAAGACCCATAGCCTCGATTGCGATGCTGTTATTTTCGATCTGGAAGATTCGGTGGCGCCGGAGAAGAAGGAAGAGGCGCGCGAAGGGCTGAAAGCCTTCTTCGCGGCGCGCCCCCTTGAAAACAAAGAAAAAATCATCCGCATCAATCCGCTATCATCGAATTTCGGCCATGCCGATATGGAGCTGGTTCTGGCGCTCGAGCCGGATGCGGTGCTTTTGCCGAAGGTCGACGAGCCGCAGGATGTCATGACGGTCAGCGACCTGCTGAGCGATGCCGATGCGCCGGAAACGCTCAGAATATGGGCGATGATCGAAACGCCGCGCGGGATTCTGAACGCTGCGGCCACCGCCGAGTTCGGACGCACGCCGGGCTCACGGCTCGACTGCTTCGTCGTCGGACTGAACGACTTGCGGAAGGAGACGGGCGTTATGCCGCAGCCGGGCCGCACCTATCTTGTGCCTTGGTTGATGCAGGTGATCCTTGCCGCGCGTGCCTATGGTCTCGACGCCATCGACAGCGTCTTCAATGATTTCAGGGAAATGGATGCCTTCGACGCCGAGTGCGCGCATGCGCGTGCTATGGGCTTTGACGGCAAGATGCTGATCCATCCGGCACAGATCGAGGCAGCCAACCGGCATTTCGCTCCCGACGAGGCAGCGATCCGTGAGGCGGAAGAGATTATCGCCGCTTTCGCCGATCCTTCAGCCGATGGCCTCAACGTCATCAATTTGAACGGCCGGATGATCGAGCGGTTGCATCTTGTCCAGGCGGAAAGTCTGGTTCATAAAGCCCGCCTCATTGCTGAACGGAAATGATAACATGAAGCTCTACCGTGTTCTGACTGGCCAGGACGACGCCGCATTCTGCCATCGCGTAACCGATGCCCTCAACAAGGGCTGGTCTCTCCACGGCTCTCCCTCACTGACCTTCAATGCCCAGACGGGCCAGGTGATTGCCGGTCAGGCGATAGTGAAAGAGGTCGAAGGCAAGGATTATCATCCGGACATGAAGCTTTCCGAGCAATAAGCTCAGCGGTCGACGGCTTCCTCGGCGCTGGCTTCGACCCGCTCCATGTCTTCGTCGCTGAGCCCGAAATGATGGCCGATCTCATGGATGAGGACGTGGGTGATGATGTCACCGAGCGTTTCATCGTTTTCCGCCCAATAATCCAGAATGGGACGCCGGTAGAGGCGGATGCGATTGGGCATCTCGCCGGTTTCGACGGTGAAGCGTTCGGAAATGCCCCTGCCCTCGAAAAGGCCTAACAGATCGAACGGCGTTTCCAGCGCCATGTCTTCGAACACGTCGTCGTCGGGAAAATCCTCGATTTCAATCGTCAGATTGCCGGTCAGCGACCGGAACTCATCCGGCAGATGGCTGTAGGCCTCCATCGCCAGGGACTCGAAGGTACTGAGCGTTGGGGCGTGGCGGTCCCGCCAATCCTCGCTCTGGTCTATGCGGGCCATGAAAATTCCCTTCCTTTGGCGCCCATATAGAGCCTTTGCGAAGGATTTTCGAGTGTGAAATCAAGACAGGAATAAATTCACATGAAATTGCCTGTTGACTCTTCACGGAAGCTCTGGAATCCATAAGAACATAACATGAACAAGACAATTGGAGTGAACGTCATGGCGAAGACAGCCGTGGCGCGCGAGCGGCTTTTTGCGCTCCGCGAAACCATTGCAAAGCTCGAGGGAAAGCCGGTACCGGGGTTGGCCGCTGCCGAGCAGGAAGCGCTGGGCGAAGGCGGTTTTAGGAAGAAAACAAAAAGATCTCCACGCTTCTCCTTCCGCATACCGGTGCTGGACGAGGCATTGGATGGAGGCTTGCCGCTTGATGGACTAACGGAAGTGCGAACGCCGATGCTGCGCGATACGGCGACCAGCAGCGGCTTTGCATTTGCTCTTGCAGCAGTATTGCAGCGGCAGGACGAAGAGGAAGAGCGCGGTCCCGGGCCCATCCTCTGGATTGCTGATAAAATAGCCGCAATGGAGGCGGGCGTTCCTTATGCTGTCGGCCTGAAGGATTTCGGCCTGCGGCCGGAGCGCTTTTTCTATGCGAGCCCGCGCAAGCTCGAAGACGCTCTGTGGCTTGCGGAAACGGCCATCGAAAGCGGGGTTTTTGCTGCAACCATTCTGGAGGTTCGCGGCAATCCAAAATCCTTCGGCCTGACCGAGAGCCGGCGCCTGCATCTCAGGACAAAGGCTTCGGGACGCCCGCTTTTCCTATTGCGGCAAGCTGGCGAGGAGGAAGCGAGCAGCGCCTGTTTCCGTTTACTTTCCGAAACCGTGCCAGCTCAGGCGCGGCCACTGCCGGATGGCTCGATGCTGGGCGGTAGCATCGGCAATCCGGTCTTTCGTCTCACCCTGGAGAAGAGCCGTAATCCGGCTCCCCTCTCTTTTCTTTTGGAGTGGAACCCTCATGACCGCCGGTTTTTCCCTATCCACCAATCAGCCGACTCTCGCTTTCCAGGCGAGCTCGCAGCGCATTCTGGCGCTCAACTTCCCGCATCTTCCGACCGACCGGATAGCCCGCAAGAGATGGGGTCTGTCCTGGCGTTCGGCCGGGCGTCCTGACGCGCCGTCGATCGTTTGCTCCGGACGGCTCAACAATGCCATGCGCCTGACGGCGCTGGATGAAGTGGCGGAAAAGATCGGACTGAAGAAGGGTTTGGGCGTTGCCGAGGCACGGGCGATCCATCCGATCCTCGATGTCGTGGAGGAGGATCCCGCAGCCGACCAGCGTCTGCTCGAAGGCATTGCCGACTGGTGCGACCGTTATACCCCGCTGGTGGCACTTGACGGCAAGGATGGCCTGTTCCTCGATATCACGGGTTGCGCCCATCTTTTCGGGGGTGAACGGGCGATGCTCAAGGAAATATTGTCGCGCCTTCATCAAATGGGACTTGATGTCTACGGCGCCATATCGTCGTCGCCGGGACTTTCCTGGGCCGTCAGCCGCTACGGCCAGGGCGGAGTTATTGCGTCGGAGGAGGCCGAAAATGTTCTGGCCCCTCTCCCCGTCGCATCGCTTCGCCTCGACGAGAATGTCGTCGAGGCCCTGCAGAAACTGGGCTTGCGATATGTCGGCGATCTTCTGCAAGCGCCGCGGGCGCCGCTGACCCGACGTTTTGGCGCCAGCGTTCTGTTGCGGCTCGATCAGGCCTTGGGGCTGGATGAGGAGCCGGTTTCCCCTCGCCTGCCTGTGGCAAGCCTTTCTGCCGAACGCAGGCTCGCGGAGCCGATCGGCACCGAAGACGATATTCTTGCCTTGGCCGGACAGGTCGCCATGTCCTTGAAACCCTCCCTTGAAGCGCGGGGCGCAGGCGGCCGGCTTTTCGAGCTCGTTCTTTTCAGGGTCGATGGCCGCGTCTTTCGGATTTCCGCTGGCGCATCACAGCCGCTTCGTGATCCTCACCGTATCGCAGCGCTTTTTTCCGAAAGGCTGACGGCGATCCATGATGATCTCGATGTGGGGTATGGTTTTGAAATCCTGCGGATAAATGTGCAGCGCCACGAGGATTTCGCGATGCTGCAGGGCGATTTCGATGGTGACCGGCAAAAGGATGTTTCACTGGCGAATTTCGTCGATCGGGTTTCGGCCCGGCTTGGTGCGGATTGCCTGACGAGCTTCGATCTGCGCGAAAGCCATGTGCCGGAGCGGGCTACCTTCGCCGTTCCAGCAATCGACACTCTCTCGTCGCCAGCAAAAAAAATGCAGAACAGTTTTCCTGCAGCAAGAAGTGAACGGCCCTTGCGGCTACTCGGCCGGCCGGAGCTCATGGAGGCCTTCGCGATTGAAGTTCCGGACGGTGCGCCGGCCAATTTTCACTGGCGCCGTATCCGGCATCGTATTGTCCGGAGCGAAGGACCCGAGAGAATCGGCATGGAATGGTGGATCGATGGCGCGGATGCCCCAGACCGCGATTATTTTCGCGTCGAGGATGACAGAGGCTATCGCTTCTGGATCTACCGCGAAGGTCATTATGGGCCGGCCATGCCGCAATGGTTCATGCATGGAGTTTTCGCATGAGCATGGGCTTCTTCGAAATCGGTGCAAAAACGAACTTTTCCTTTCTGGAAGGTGCTTCCAAGCCTGAGGAGATCGTGACCCAAGCCGCCATCCTTGGCCTTTCCGGGATCGGGATCGCCGACAGGAATTCCGTGGCGGGTGTCGTGCGTGCCCATGCCCAGATGAAGGCTCTTCGCAACAAGCATGAAAGGAAGCTGGCGGGGCGCCTGGAAGAGAAAGAGAAGGCGGAAGACATACTTACCCCCGTGCCTTTCCAGCCGGGTGCCCGTCTCGTCTTCTGTGATCAGACGCCTGATATCCTGGCCTATCCGAAAGACCGGAAAGGCTGGGGGCACCTCTGCCGCCTGCTGAGTGCCGGTAACCTGAAGGACGGTGCCGTAAAGGGAACCTGCTTGCTGGAAGAAGCGGACCTGATGGAATGGGGTGATTGCATGATGCTTGCTGTCGTGCCCGATCCTAACCTCATCAAGGATATTGGTCGCCGAAGCCTGTTTTCGGATTGCCTCCGGCTTCTGAAAGACCGGTTCGGCGCCAATCTTTTTCTGGCACTGACCCCCTCCTATAACGGCCATGATGCGCTGACATTTGCCGCTTTCTCCAACATGGCGGGACAAAACGGTGTGGCGCTGATCGCAACCAATCAGCCACTTTATCACGATAGGGCGCGCAGGCCGTTATCCGACGTCGTAACTGCCATTCGGGAGCATGTGGCAATCCCGAAGGCCGGTTTTCTGTTGGCGCCGAATGCCGAGCGCTATCTCAAGGAAAGCCGGGAGATGTCACGGCTCTTCAGGAACTATCCGGAAGCGATCGGAAATACCGGCAAGTTTTTTGCCGGGCTGAAATTCTCATTGGACGAGATCAGTCACAACTAT
>NZ_JBNDHS010000057.1:0-40863 GCF_056755095.1 Rhizobium sp. SVR5-9E
CGCATCTATCGGCTGTATCGCGAGGAAGGGCTTTCTGTTCGCAAACGGAAAGCCAGACGGCGTGCTGTCGGCACGCGTGCGCCGATCCTGGTCGAAGCGAAGGCAAATGCCCGATGGTCGCTGGATTTCGTGCATGACCAGTTTGCCTGCGGCAGACGCTTTCGCGTTCTCAACATCGTCGACGATGTGACGCGTGAATGCCTGGCAGCGATCGCCGATACGTCGATCTCCGGTCGCCGTGTCGCGCGAGAACTGACAACGCTGATCGAGCGGCGCGGCAAACCGGGGATGATCGTCTCTGACAACGGCACCGAACTCACGTCGAATGCCATCCTTGCCTGGTCGAAAGATCACAAGGTCGAGTGGCACTACATCGCGCCGGGCAAACCGATGCAGAACGGCTATGTCGAGAGTTTCAACGGCCGCATGCGCGACGAGCTGCTCAATGAAAGCTTGTTCTTCGGCCTCGACCATGCCCGCAGTGCCATTGCTGAGTGGGCCGAAGATTACAATAATTTCCGGCCGCACTCATCGCTCGGATACCAGACCCCGGCAGACTATGCCGGGTCCATCGCCGCAACCGGCTCCAACACTACGCAAGATGAAAGCTTCGCGTTTCCGCCGGTTGCTCACACCGCGCCATTTGGCGTATCCAAAACCATCGAGACTCTAATCGCAGCCGGATGAAACTTCAGTGGCAGGTCAATGGCAAAATCCTCTTACATGCACACTATAGGTCTTTCGCAGCTTGATTTCAACGTATGTTCAATGAAAGCACCTATCCACCGTGGGCAAATCCACCATTCCGCCGCCGGCGGCATGTGGCTAATCAACGATCGAACCGCGCCAGCATTCGTCTCAACTGCGCATTTTGCAGCCGGAGCTTCTCTGTTAGCTGGAGGCGCAGTTGACGAATGTCATCGTCAAGCTCTTGGTCATTGTTCAAAATGCTGTGCGGTAATACTGGAGGTGTTTGAATGTCGTTGCGATGGACAAGCTGAGCTTGCTTTCGAGCCCGAGGAGCTGGCTTCTTCCTAAGGGCTTGTGTTTGCTTCTGCGGTTTGAGCCCTGCGGCTGTAGACGCAATAACCGCTAGAGCGGCAACGTCATCAACCGGCTCAAACCCGTCTCCATCAGGCTCAACTGGGGCATTTCTATCGACCTCTGCAGCGGGCTCAGGGGCGGTTGGCAAAACCGATTGCGTCTCGCGTCGATCGGAGTTGGAATGTACATCGTCAGTCAAATGGGCCGGAGGTTCCACCGGGTCTTTCTTGTCGTGTCGCCTGGTGAGGCCGACTAGAAATTTCCAGGGAGACTTCATGATCGCTGTTTAACCTCATCTGCTTTCAATCGCGCGGTCAATTTCGGCAACGCTCTTGCGCCGCCGAAATCATGATCAGACCAAACGGGCCCGAACCTCGGGAGGTTTCGGTCAACCAGCTCTTCGTGATGCTTAGGATTGGCCGAGACGCTTGCGAAGATCCGCGTTTTCGCTGCGCAACTTTTCTGCAAGCTGTTTCCGCAAATTCCGGTTTTCTTCTTCAAGCTGAAGAAGATCGGCCATGTCGTCTGCTGCAGGAGTATTCACGGCCGCAGTTGCCGCTTTACGCATGCGCGTCTTGCGGGGCTGCTTTGTCGCAACCTTTGCCTCTGCCGCTGCTACGGATTTTTTTATGCGTGGTTTCTTTGCGGGCTTTGCGGGGGTGGTCTTTGCATCACCAGGAACCGCGGACGTTTCGTCACCCGCCGCCATTTTTGGACCAACAGTTTTGGCCTGGCGTCCACGACGCTTTTTCGGTTCTGTGATCGTCGTCGCAGTCTCGATGCTTGAGTTGTCGGCACTTAGCACTGGGGTGGTTTCTTCGGCCATACGTTCCTCCTGTGGTGGCAGTACAGTTTTTGGCTGCTCGACGGTTTTAGTCAACAGCTGCTCGCGTGTTTGTGGGCCCGGCGGTGGACTGTTCGCGTTTCTCTCTGTTGCTTGAAGAACCTGACCCGGCGCATTTGCTTCGACCTCCAGCGAAATGGCCTTGAGATCCACGTTTCCCCAGATGGAGGTTGGCTTCGGAGACTGTCGTCGGCTACTGGATTTAAACTCGACCACGAAGTTCCTCTGTGGCTTTTTCATAAAGTCTAGTCCTTCGTATCGATTGGCCGGTCGATCGGCCATGATCTCTTCGTCGGTTGGGATCTCTGGCCACAGGATTGGGGCTTCGCCACCTTTAACGAAGTGTCGAAGCTAAGTCATCAGCGTGCCGCAAATCCCTGAGGCGAGACGATCCGCTATTCCTCACGAGGCCAAGTATTGCAACCAAGCTTGGTTTCGAACGCGTGGAATGCTCCTATAAGCGTGAATCAACGCGGCAAGCTCGGCTCAGTGCGTCGGACTTTCGGTTCCGCTGGCACCGTAACGTTAACCGAGCAGCGATGAAAATGTGGGATCTGGCGGTATGACCAGATTTGCACGTGATCCTCTCTCTCGTCGCCACAGGTTTCCAGCGGAAGTGATTGCCCATGCCGTCTGGCTCTATTTGCGGTTTCCGCTCAGCCTGCGCATGGTCGAGGATATGCTGGCGGCCCGTGGCATCATCGTCTCTCACCAGACCGTGAGACTTTGGGCTGAGAAATTCGGCAGGCGTTTCGCCAATGATATTCGCGGGCGCTCAGTCGGCAAGCTCGGCGACAAATGGCATCTCGACGAGGCCATCATCACCATCAGGGAAAGAAGCACTGGCTTTGGCGCGCCGTCGATCAGGACGGCTTCGTCCTCGACGGGCTGGTGCAAAGCCGCCGTAGTACCAAGGCTGCAATGCGTTTGATGCGCAGGCTTCTGACAGGGCAGAGCCGTTCGCCCCGCAATCGCACCGTCATGGGCCTGCAAGAGACGGTCACATCAGCACCTTGCCAAATTTTGGCATAGGGCTATTTGATCGGCATGAGCACGATGAACATTTCTCTACCCGACAACCTGAAGAGTTTCGTTGACCAGCAGGTTTCGGAGCGGGGCTACGGCACCAGCAGCGAGTACGTACGGGAGCTAATCCGCCGCGACGGGGACCGAGAACATCTGCGCGGCTTGCTCTTCGAAGGAGCATCATCCCCCGTGACCACGCCGGTAGACGAGCGGTATTTCGACAACCTCCGCGATCGGGTTCAAGGCCGGCTTTATAGGTGACGGCAAAGCCGGTTATCCCTCGAGAACGAGCAAGCCAGGACGTTGACGAAGCCATCGATCATTATTTCCGGGAGGCCGATACGCAGGTCGCTCTGAGCTTTGTCGACGACCTGCGGCATGCCTACACTTTGATTGCGAACCATCCGTCTTCAGGTTCGCCGCGTTACGCTTATGAGCTAGGATTCCCGATCTGCGAAGCGTTCAGCTTAAGCGGTATCCGTATCTGATATTCTATGTTGAGCAAGCCGGATACATTGACGTCTGGCGCGTCTTGCATGGCAAGCGCGACATTCCGTCATGGCTTGGCACGGTCGGCAACCCCAGCCAACACAATTAGATAATTAACAACTTAGTTCCATATTAGCCCTTACGCCTCACATGCCGTGATTTTCAGCGCCTTCGATAGTCGATCTACCGGCCAGTGGTTCAGATCCCTTCAAAGAGCCTTTGGCGCCCCTGTCCATCGTGGCCTCAGAGCCAAAAACCAACCCCGCACTCGGCGGGGCTAGTGGATGGTGCAGGATTTTGTCGGGAGGGCTATACGATCAACCCTTCGGGCTGAGATCGACCTTGAACCACTTCTTCGACAGTTCCGCGACCGTGCCGTCGGCGGCCATTTCACCGAGCGCCTTGTTGAGAATGGCCTGAAGTTCCGGCTCGTTCCTGCGGATACCGAGGCAGACATTGGTGGCCTGAATGCCGCCAATGAGGAGGGGGCCGCTCGTCGTCAGCGTGCCATTGCTGGCATCTGCGCGGTCGCGTGCAAACACGGCATTGTCGAACTGGCCATCGAGACGTCCGCCCTCGATATCGAGCTTGACCTACTCGGATTGACTTATAGGTCCTGATCTCCGCGACATCGCCGAAGTTCTGCTCGACGAACTTCAACTGGCTCGTGGAAAGCGAGGCACCGAGCGTCATACGTTCATCACGTCCTTGATTTCGGCAATGGCTTTCTGGCCTTCCTCGTGTCACTGGACAGGTGTTCGCCCGTATGCGGCAGCTTTGCCAGCGGTCCATCGGCAGCCACCAAGAATGTGTTGGGCGTGATGACGTAGGGATCGGAGAAGTCGATTACCTTCCGGCGCTGTTCGTTCGGCCCCATCGTCAGGACCACATCGAATTTACCTAAAAGGAGCGAAGGGATCTGGCTGTCCCAGTCCTGCGCGACAATCGCATTCCAACGCGCTTGCAGACCTCTTTGATGGCATCCAGATCGAGGCCCTGAAGCTCGGCGCTGGGCGTCGTCGAATTGAAGGGCGGAAACGCGCCTTCGACGCCAACCGTGACCTTCGTCCAGGCCTTGGCGAACGCGTTGTCGATCCCACGCAAGTCGATGCCATCGCGCGCCTTGGCGGCGATACCCGCTCGACGATTCGTGACCGTTTCGAGATTCTGACGCCGAAATTGTAGGAGTTTCCAACCTTCCTAGATCCGACGAGTTGCAGGCCGCTACGCTAACTCGCTAAGACAGGCCCATCCCTAGCAGCCCCAGCGCAATGCAGCCGTCGCAACGGGCGAATCCCATAGAATGAACTCTTCGTCACGGAGGAGAGCGAGCGAGATGGAAAGACCCTGCATGTCAAGTGAGCTGGCGTAAGTACCAACCAGTGAGCGCGCGATCTGCAGACCATGACTCAGCATGAAGCTATGCGCGACGTTGTAGGCGAGGTAAAGTTCCGCTGGCGGCGTGCCGCCAAGTCCGTTCACGAAAAGCAACGCCTTGTCGGAAACCGGAGCGACTTCGTTGAAAACCACCTCGCTTAGACGCCTCACGATGGTGTCGGCGTTAGAGAAGGTCTCTCTTGAATGGCCTGGCTCTCCATGAATGCCGACACCCATTTCGATTTCGCCGGGGCCGAGTGAAAAGGTCGATCGCCGCGTGTGCGGCACCGTGACACCGGTCAGTGCGACACCCATCGATCTGACACGGGACTCGAGGCCAGCAGCAAGGGTTTTCAACTCAGCAAGCGCCATGCCGTTTTCCGCGGCGGCGCCGAGAAGCCTTTCCATGATCACCGTACCGGCAACGCCTCGTCGACCGCGGCCGTCGCGCATCCTTGCCGTTTCGATGTCGTCGCTTACGATCACCATCTCAATCCTGTGGCGGCTCGACGCCATCTCTGCCGCCATTTCGAAATTCATAACGTCGCCGTCATAGTTCTTTACCACCAGCAGGCAGCCAGCACCGGTGTCCACGTCCTCTATTGCGCTGAGGATTTGGCCCGGTGTAGGCGACGTGAAAATATGCCCGACGCATGCTGCATCCAGCATACCGCGACCGACGAAGCCGATATGCATCGGCTCGTGGCCCGCCCCACCCCCGGAGATGACACCTACCTTGCCTGGAACGAGGTGGCGACGGCGGATAAATTGACGGTCTGCGCCGAATACAACGAACTCCTCATGGGCGCGCACGAAACCTTCGACGCTTTCGGCGACCATTGTTTCCGCAGCATTCATGAATTTCTTCATCAAACCCCTCCCAAGGCGATGATCATCTAGCGCTCGTCACGCGCGAAGCGCCTGTTCAATCACGCGGCCCCGAAATTGCAGCGATCTTTTGGACTAGGTCGGTGATCGCCTCTTCCAGAAGCCGGTTGCGGCGTTCATCGCCGAAGTCAGGCACCATTATGGAAAGATGCCGCAGTTTTTCCGTGGCGCCAAACTCCGGCAGTTTGCCGGGATGGGCGACCTGATAGGCGTCCAGAAAGCGGTCCTGTTCGGCGGGGCTAAAATGGCACACCCTGAAGATGGTCGCGAGGTGACGCGCGGGAAGAGGCGTCGCATAAGTGGGGCTGGTTATCTGGGTGACGAAGCTGCGATGCTTGCCGAGTTCCGTCGCCAGCCTCTGACGTGTTCCGGACGGTCGGTTGTCGATGATCTGCGCCAGAATATCCTTGTAGGCGATAATGGCGTCTTCGGTGTCTTCG
Organism: Rhizobium sp. SVR5-9E; assembly: GCF_056755095.1. Lineage (NCBI taxonomy): Bacteria > Pseudomonadati > Pseudomonadota > Alphaproteobacteria > Hyphomicrobiales > Rhizobiaceae > Rhizobium > Rhizobium sp. SVR5-9E. Next base: position 6,109 of record NZ_JBNDHS010000057.1, read on the forward strand.
CGCGCCATCCCTAGTCCCCGGCTGCCTTTGTCCCATCGGCTTTCAGACCGATCAGTGCCGATCTTATCGCGCCAAGTCGAGCTGGCGCCACCGAAAAATGCCGTATGCCTGCCGCGAGAAGACCGGACATGCGAACCGGGTCGCCAGCCATGTCACCGCAAATGCTGACTGGTCGGCGGCCGGTAAGTCTCACCGCCTGGGTCAGCAAGCGCAGCACGGCCGGTACGGCTTGCTCTTGGTCCAGGCTGAAGCCGGCCTCCTCGCGGGCGGAAGCCACGAGGTATTGCGCCAGGTCGTTCGTGCCGAACGAAAAGAAGTCAGCGCCTTCGAATTCGTCAAGCATGAGCGCAGCTGCCGGTACCTCCACCATCATCCCGATCGGCGGAGTGCGGTGCGGCACGCCGCGGCGGCGAAGTTCACCGGCTTCTTCGCGACAGATTTGCCGCATAGCCTCAACTTCAGACGGGAATGTCACCATTGGCAACATGATACGCAGATTGCCGAAGACCGCCGCTCGAAGGAGCGCACGCGCCTGAACCCGCGCAATCTGCGGCCGGGCAAGAAGCAGGCGGATGCCGCGCAGCGAGGAGGCCTCGGTAATGCCCGACAGCGGCTTGTCGCCCCCGACATCCAACATGCGGATTGTTACAGGGCGCCCATCTGCCCAATCCAGGAGGTGTCGGTAGATTGCAAACTGCTTTTCTTCGTTTGCTGCATCACCGAGCGACATCAACGCGAATTCCGACCGCATCAACCCTATGCCCGCGGTCACCTCGGCAGGAATCGCGTCGATTTCTTCCGGCGCGTTGACGTTGACGGACAGGAGTACTTGCGTGCCGTCCGACGTGTACACTATGCCGTTGTCGAGTGGCGGTGCAGTGCCTGTTGACGGATCGCAGTGCTCTACGGAGGTCGCGTTCCACCTGGCTGCCTCAAGAATGACGAGACCAGCGTCGCCATCAACTCCGATATATTGCCCCCCTGCTGTTGCGAAGCGGCCGGCGCCGATCACCATCGGGACCGACCGGGATCTGGCAAGCAGGGCGACATGACCGACCGCGCTGCCTGCGTAAAGAACGATACCGCCGCCGGCCGACCAGTCGTGGGCGAGGAAGCGGCTGGGTTCCATGTCTTTTCCAACATAGATGGATCCGGCTGGAAAGTCGTTGACAGGCGTTCCCGTGAGCACGGACAGGACGCGGTTCTTGATGTCGAGGATGTCGACGGCGCGCGCGCGCAATTGGTCTTCTTCGGAGCACTCCAGTTCCCGGATGTATCCATCGAGCGTCCCGACCCAGGCGAATGCTACGTTTTCGCCAGCCTCGATGCGCGCGCCGGTCGCCTCGGTCAGCGTTGGATCGCGAAGCACTTCAATCTGAAACTCGACGATATCGCCGCCGTCGGGATCCGTCCCGGTCGCCAGTTCCTGCAGTTCGAGAATAGCTGTCTCGATCGCACTTGCGAGCGCGACCTGGCCGGAGACGCTTGATGGGATTGACGCGGCGGGTTCGACCGGCTCGGCGACGAAGGCCGGGCCGCTGGCAATACCTGGGGACGCGCTCGTGGCTTTCAATCTAAGCGGTTCGGCCATGCTTCTTTTCCTCATCGAAATTGCGCTCGACGAGGTCCTTCAATGCCCGGATCGCTTCTTCGGCGAGAATGCCGTTTGCGCGGATCTCGAGCACCGAACCCTTGCGGATCTTGGCACCCATGATCTTGATGATGCTCTTTCCGTTCAGCCAGACGTCGTTGCCGTTGACCGCGACTTCGATCGAGCAGGGAAACGACTTTGCCAGCCGCGTGAACGTCACCGAGGGGCGAGCATGGAGCCCAACTCCATGCTTGACCTCGACTTCGGTCTGGCAACTGGCATGGACCTGCCCGGCCTCGTGCGCCCCAATGCGGAAACCGCCGTTCATCACGGTGACAGCTCCTCTGCCGTTCCGACCACCTTGGCCAACGATGCCCCACCAGAGGCCTCAGCAGCAGCAATAACGGCTCCTTCGACAATAGGGGCGTTGCAGATCGAAACCCTTTGGGAGCGGGGCGAGCCGAGCATCTCGATCGCCATTTCGCTGTTGGTTTCGGCGCCTCCCAGGTCGACGAAGACGGCGACGCCAGCTTCCGACCAGGCCTCTTCGATGGCCTTGAGAATTCCCCCGGTATCCGTGCCAAGTTCGCCGCGACTGTTGCCGCCCGACCAGGCAAGCGGCACGCTGTCACCCACCATCTGCCGGACCATGTCGGCGGTGCCTTTCGCGACCAGCGGCGAGTGGGAGACGATCACGATCCCGACGTTTGGGGTCTTCGCATTCATTCCGGGCGGTGCTCCTCAAGGTAGCGGCAGATGGCGGTTGTCAGAAGGGCGCAACTCGAAGCGCCAGGATCGACGTGTCCGATCGAACGGTCTCCAAGGTAGGCCGCGCGGCCGCGCATGGCCTTCATGGCGGCGGTGAGCCGAACGGAAAGTTCCGCGCGGCGCACGATATCCGTCAGAGGCGAACGCTGTGCAAGGGCATCCTGCACGGGATACAGGACATCGAGCAGGGTCTTGTCGCCGGCGTGCGAGCGCCCACGGCGGGCCACGGCATCGATGGCCTGCTTCAGGGCAAGAGAAAAATCCTGTTCCTGGTCCGATTTGCGAAGCTCACGCCCCATCTCCATCAGCAATGTCCCGTAGAGTGGACCGGCCGCGCCGCCGACGCTCATCACCAGTGTGAGGCCGATCCGTTCCAGCGCCTCGGGCAAGGGAAGGCTTGAGACCGTGGCTTCTTCGGCGCTGACCGCCTCGCAGCCGCGCTGCATATTGGTCCCATGATCGCCGTCACCGATCGCGCGATCGAGTGCGCAGAGGTGATCGCTGTTTGCCGTGATCGCCGCCCGACAAGCCTCAATCAATCCCGCAAGAAGAACCGGTTCTGCCTGCACCTGATAGCCTCCCAACCGCGGTACCAGCTCACGCCAGCCTTGCCGCGACTTCGAATACACCTGCCACCGCGACGGCTCCCGGATCCGGCACTCCCTCCAGATCCTTCTCGCCGACATAAGAAGCTCGTCCGGCCTTCGCCTTGCGCATCGCTCTTGTCGACTCGGCGCCGGCCGCCGCAGCGTTTGCCGCAGCCGCTACACCACCCGACCTCAGGGCCGCGAGCGCTGGCGCCAGCGCGTCGATCATCGTGCGGTCGCCGACGGCGGCCCCACCATAGAACGTCATCCGATCAAGCCCGGCAAGCAGGGCAGCCGTAAGATCCGCTTTTTCCGCCATGGCTTTCGATGCGGCGGTAAAGAAGATCGAGAGCAATACGCCGCTTGAGCCACCCATGCTGGTGCTGAGAATCTCGCCTATGGCGGCCATTGTGGCGGTCGGCTCCTTCAATGGAAGGGTGTCGATGCGCGACAGGATGCTGCGTGCGCCGGTAGCGACGGTGGATCCGGTGTCACCGTCCCCGACGCGGCTGTCCAGGCGGTTCAATTCGCCTTCCAGGGACATCAGATGTTCGCAGAGCACCGTCAGGAGACGGCGGCTTTGCGTATCGTTGCTTGCCGACATCGTCCCGCTCTGCAGCACTGCTTTTTTGGGAGCGGGAATGATGGTGATCTCGTGCCGTTCGACGACGGGTGTCCATGCATGCGGTTCGACAGCAGCCTTCAGTGCGGCATCGCGGGTGGCATCCAGACGGATCAGCGAAAGCGAAAAGCCGTTCATGTTGAGCGCGGTCATCATCGGTGCCGGCCCGACGATCAGCCGGACGCGGCGGGCAAGAGGAGAGGACAGCACCGCGTTGGCAATCACGCTCATTTCAAGCGGTGGCACCGCGCCGAGGTTGTTGATCAGCAGCCCATAGTCGCCTGCGCCGTCAACCCTTGCAGCCAGTCGCTCGCTCATGGTGGCCACAAGGTCCGCAACCGGCTGCAGCGCGACGCGCTCGACGCCGGGCTCCCCGTGGATGCCGAGGCCGAGTTCTCCCTCGTCCGCGGCCATCCGATCCTCATGCACTTGGCCGGGTACACTGCAGGTCGAAAGCGACATGCCGAGTGAAACGATGTCGCGCGCTGCGGCCGCCGCCTGTGCCGCGACTGTCGTCAGGTCGGCTCCGGATTCGGCGTGGTAGCCGGCGATCTTATGCACAAACAGCGTACCGGCAACGCCGCGGGGCTGGTTTATCTCGGGGATCGCGATGTCGTCGGCGACGATCACCATCTCGACATCGAAGCCTTCGGCGCGTGCCTTTTCGGCGGCAAGACCGAAATTCAGACGATCGCCGGTGTAGTTCTTGACAATGAGCAGTGCGCCCTTGGGGCCGGTGACGGCCCGGATTGCGGTCAGCACGGCATCGACGCTGGGCGAAGCGAAGATCTCGCCGGATACCGCGGCCGTCAGCATCCCCTTGCCGACGAAGCCAGCATGCGAGGGCTCATGGCCTGCTCCACCGCCCGAGATGAGTGCGACCTTCGATTTATCCCATTCGGCGCGGAGGATTACCTTGATCTCAGGGAAGCTGTCGAGACGGGCGAGGCGACCCGGGCTGCTCGTCAGAAGCAAGCCATCCAGGGCCTCGGTTACGATCGTTTCCCGGCGATTGAAGAAATGTTTCATGGAAAGGAGACCTGTCTGTTCATGCAAGTGCTTTATTTTCTGTTCCGTATCACAGGCGCTGGCCGCTGGCGTCGAAGTAGAGCGGATCGCGCAGCGTGAGGCTGATTCGATCACCCGGCCGGATTGCGAGATAGGGATCGGCAAGCGTGACGAGCTTGTGGTCGCGCACCCGGATATGCAGGTGGTTCTGGTCCCCCAGGTGCTCGATCCAGTCGATCTCAGCATTGGCATGCTTGTCGACGACGATTTCGAGATGTTCGGTCCGCGCGCCGACCGTTCTGGTTCCGGGTGGTGGATTGGCGCCGGCAAGAAGATCGGCGGGCAGCAGATTGATGTGCGGCTGGCCGAGACGGGCAGCGACATGAAGGCTGGCGGGATTGCCGTAGATTTCGCGCGGCGTTCCAACCTGCAGCAGCCGGCCTCCCGCCACGATGCCGATGCGGTCCGCCATCGTCATTGCCTCGATCTGGTCATGGGTCACGTAGAGCAGCGTTGAGCCGAGCTCCTTCTGGATGCGCTTCAGTTCTAGGCGCAGTTCCGCGCGCAGCTTCGCATCGAGCGAGGAAAGTGGTTCGTCCATCAGGTAGATGGCCGGCTGGCGCACCAGGGCCCGGCCGATCGCGACGCGCTGCATTTCGCCGCCCGACAGGCGCGTCGAACGGTTCTCCAGCTTGTGGTCGATCCTGACCATGCGAGCAATGTCCCGGACGCGACGGTCGATCTCCTCGGCTCCGAGTTTGCGCACCGGCGCTCGCAGCGGAAAGGCGAGGTTGTCGTAAACCGTCATGTGTGGGTAGAGCGAATATTGCTGGAAGACGAAGGCGACATCCCTTTCAGCGGGAGCTTCGCCGGCGACGTTGCGACCGCCGATTTCGATCCGGCCGCTGTCGGGGCGCTCCAGGCCAGCAATGAGGCGCAGCGTCGTCGTCTTGCCGGCGCCCGTCGGCCCAAGCAGGACCACGAACTCGCCGTCACGGATCGAGAGGTCCAGATCAGCGAGGGCCTTGGTATCGCCGAAACGCTTGTTGAGACCCTTGAGAGCGACGTCAGTCATGACGTTCCTCCGAATAGAGTGCCGAGGCAATGGCTCGGCCCGACTTGTAATCGAACAGCGCAAGCTTGGCCGGGTTGAACTCAAGTCCAACCGTTTCGCCGATATGGAAATTGCGGTTTGCCGGTACGCGCGCCTTGATGACGCCGCTCGAGGTCTCGACCGCCACCACCTGATTGGTCCCGAGATATTCGCTGCCGTAGACGGCGCCACGCAATGGAGAGGTGTCGCTGAAGCGGATATGCTCCGGCCTGACACCAAGCACCAACTCGGCTTCGGCCATATCCTGGTGCACTTCAGGAATGCTGACATCGACGCCATGCAGCGAGACAGATCGTGCGCCTGCCCGAAGGCCCGAGGTGAAACGCATGAAATTCATCGGCGGCGAGCCGATGAAATCGGCGACATACATCGTGGCGGGCTTGCTGTAGATTTCCTGAGGGGTGGCGAACTGCTCGATGACGCCATGGTTCATCACTGCGATCTTGTCGGCCATCGCCATTGCCTCATGCTGGTCATGCGTCACGTAGACCGTCGTCGCATGGATGCGGTTGTGCAGTTCGCGCAGTTCATGGACCATGACCTCGCGGAATTCCGCGTCGAGCGTCCCGAGCGGCTCGTCCATCAGGAAGCACTTAGGACGGCGCACGATCGCCCGTCCGAGCGCCACGCGCTGGCGGTCGCCGCCGGCAAGTCCGGAGACGGATCGGTCAAGGATATGGTCGATCTGCAGCAGGCGCGCGGTTTCGTCGACCCGCTGGCGGATCTCGGCCTTCGGCATGTCTTGCGAGAGCAGCGGGAAGCCGATGTTCTTGCGCACGTTCATGTGCGGATAGAGCGCAAAGAGCTGGAAAACGAAGGCAATGTCGCGGGCGCTGGCGCGGTTGAAAGTAACGTCCTCGCCGTCGAGATAGATCTTGCCGCTGGTCGGCAGTTCAAGTCCGGCAATCATGCGCAATGTCGTCGTCTTGCCGCAGCCAGACGGGCCGAGCAGTGCAAGGAATTCGCCGTCATGGATGACGAAGCTCGAATCCTGCACCGCGACGAAGTTGCCGAACTGCTTGCGGAGATTTTTGATCCTGATGTCGGCCATGGCTCACTCCGGGAATTTCGACACGATGATGAACATAGCCGTGCCGGCCAGCAGCGTCACCAGCGAATAGGTGTAGAGAACCAGCAGGAACGGCTGGAAAAGCATCAGGAAGCCGAGGGCGATCAACGTGGTCGCGATATTCTCCATGGGGCCACGCCGCAGGAAGAACGGGCGCTTCGGACGAGATGGGCGCGGTGTTTCGATCAAGTGCGTCATTTGCGGACCGCTCCGAAGGTAATGCCACGCAAGAGCTGCTTGCGCAGGAGAATGGTGAAGACAAGGATTGGGATGAGGAAGATCGTCGTTCCCGCCGCGACTGCTGGCCAGTCCTGACCGCCTTCGCCAATGATGGTAGGAATGAAGGGCGGCGCCGTCTGGGCTTCGCCGGATGTCAGCAATGCGGCAAAGGCATACTCGTTCCAGGCGAAGATCAGGCAGAAGATCGCCGTGGCGGCAATGCCGGTGGTCGCCTGCGGCAGGACGACTTTCCAGAAGGCCTGCAGCCGCGTGTAGCCGTCGATCATCGCGGCTTCCTCGTATTCGCGGGGAATCTCGTCGATGAAGCCCTTGAGCAACCAGACGGCGAGGGAGACGTTGACCGCGGTGTAGAGCAGGATCATGCCCAGCGCCGTATCGGAAAGCCCGAGCTCGCGGTACATCAGATAGATCGGGATGGCGACCGCGATCGGGGGCATCATGCGCGTCGACAGGATGAAGAACAGCAGGTCATCGGCAAGCGGTACCCTGAAACGGGAGAAACCGTAGGCGGCCAGCGTTCCCAACGCGACGGCTAGAAACGTCGAGCCGAAGGCGATCACCAGCGAGTTGGCAAAACGCGGCAGGAAGTTCGACGGGCCGGCGATCACCATGTTGCGCTTGCGGGTCACCTCGTCGCAGGTGCCGGTCGGCGCGGGAAGGGAGGCGATGTATTCCGGCGTCTGGCGCGTTCTCGTCGTCAGAAGGTTGCAGTAGCCTTCCAGCGTCGGCGTAAAGACGATCTTGGGGGGATAGCTGATCGAGTCGGGCGGTGACTTGATGCTGGTCAGGAAGATCCAGACGAGCGGGATTAGCGTGATCAGGGCGTAGAGGATGACGATGGCGCCGGCGATGCGCTTGCTGATTGGGCTCGGTTCGACGACCGAATGGGCTGAGGTGGCGGAACTCATCGTTGCTTCACCCTGTTGAGTGCCTTGACGTAGATGTTGGCGAGGCCGAACACGGCCACGAAGAGGACAATGGCGAAGGCCGAGGCTCGTCCGGTTGCCCAGCTCTCGAAGGCCGCACGTTTCAAGGTGATGGAGGCGACCTCGGTGGTCGAGCCCGGACCGCCGCCGGTCAAAAGCGTGACCATGTCGAACATCTTGAAGTTCTCGATGCCGCGAAACAGCACGGCGAGCATGATGAAGGGCAGGGCCATCGGCACGGTAATCGACCAGAACTGCCGCCATCCGGAGGCGCGGTCGACCTCTGCTGCCTCGTAGATATAGTCGGGAATGGACCGTAGGCCCGCCAGGCAGATCAGCATGACGTAGGGTGTCCACATCCACGTATCGACAATGATGATCGCCCAAGGCGCAAGCGTGACGCTGCCGAGCATTTGGATGTCAGCGGTCGGAATGCCGGTGACCAGAGAAACGGCATAGGCAAAGAGTCCGATCTGCGGCTCGTAGAGGAAGCGCCAAAAGTTGCCGACGACCGCTGGCGACAGCATCATCGGGATGAGGATGACCGTCGTCCAGAACGCGTGGCCCCGAAACTTGCGGTCGATAAGATAGGCAAGCCCAAAGCCGATGACCGTCTGCAGCAGGATCGTCCAGAACACGAAGTGGGCTGTCGTCTGCATGGCCTCCCAGATGTCGGGGTCGGTAAGCACGCGCTCGTAATTATTCAATCCGACGTTCTGAACCGGCGCATTTGGGCGATTGGCGCGATAGTTCGTGAACGACAGATAGATCGCCCAGATAAGCGGGAAGATGTTGATGGCGAGAAGCAAGATGATGGTGGGGGCGATAAACACCCAGGCGATCGCCCGGTCGGACAGACCGCGGACCCGGCGAGCGACCGATACCGGCGTTGCTCTTGCAGTCGCATCCACTGCCTGCTCGACCATAGAGGAAGAGGAAATGTTCAAGGTGTCACCCGGTCTTTGCATATGTGCGACACGTGGCGGCCCGGCAGTCTTGGCAATCCGGGCCGCCATTCTGGCAAGAATATTGTGCGTCCAGCCGGACACTAGATCTTGCCGTCGTCCTTGAAGACTTCGGCCCAGTCCTTCACCAGACCGTCAAGCGCCTCCTGGGCCGTGCCGTTTCCGGCCACGACATAGTTATGAACGCGCTTCTGCATGTCCTGGAGCAGGGTTGCGTAGCTCGGCTCGGCCCAGAAGTCCTTGACGATCGCCATCGAGTCCAAGAATGCTTGGGCGTAGGGCTGGCTGGAAGCGAAGTCGGGGGCATTGACGACCGACTTCAGGCACGAGTAGCCGCCGAGTTGCCACCATTTGGCCTGCACTTCAGGCTGGGCGAACCACTTGATGTACTGCAGAGCGGCGTCCTTCTTGTCGGAATAGGAGACGACCGAAATTCCCTGTCCGCCAAGCTGAGCGAAATGCTTCTTTTGGGCCGGGTTGGGGAAGAAGCCGATCTTATCGCCGCCGACCTTCTCATCCTTGTAAAGACCCGGCCATGTGAAGGCGAAGTTCATCTGCATGGCGACCTGGCCTGACTTGAAGGCGTCCGCGGATTCAACCATGTAAACGTTCGAGCTGCCAGGCGGTGTGCAGCAGTCATAGAGCGCCTTGTAGAACTCCAGTCCCTTGACTGCATCAGGCGAGTTGACGAAGCCTTCCATCTCGTAGGGCTTGTCGGGGTTGTCGTACTGGAAGCCCCAGTCATAGAGGACGTTGGTTACGCCCATCGTGATGCCTTCGGAGCCGCGCTCCGTATAGATCGACGCGCCGTAGACGGTCTTGCCGTCGATCTCGCGTTTCTGGAAGAACTCGGCGATCCGCTTCAACTCGTCATAGGTCTTCGGCGCTACAAGATCCCGGCCATACTTTTCCTTGAATTCTTTCTGCAACTCCGGCCGCTCGAACCAGTCCTTGCGATAGGTCCAGCCGACGACGTCGCCCATCGCGGGCAGTGCCCAGTAGTTCGGCGTGTTCTTCGGCCATTCCGAATAGCCCACGACCGTCGCCGGCACGAAGTCATCCATCTTGATGCCTTCCTTGTCGAAGAAGTCGTTGAGCTTTACGTAGTGGCCGTTTTCCGCCGATCCGCCGATCCACTGGCTGTCGCCGATGATCAGGTCGCAGAGTTTTCCGTGGGAGTTCAGTTCGTTGAGGAAGCGATCGGCGTAGCTCGTCCAGGGCACGAACTCGAACTTCATCTCGGTGCCGGTCTTGGCGGTGAAATCCTTCGAGAGTTCGACCAGCGCATTCGCCGGGTCCCAGGCGGCCCAGCAGAGCGTCAATTGGTCGGCTTTAGCGAGATTGGGCAGAGCCGACGAGATGATGAACGTCGAGGCCAACCCGAGAAGGGCTTTCGATTTCTTTTGCATAAGTTCCTCCCAGAACCAAAGGCCGACTCCCCGCCGACCGCGCAAGTTCACCCATTTTAGAGAAATGCCTACATGAACTCCTCAATTCTCATGTTTAGCAATATGTTTAGTAATAGACGAATTTGTAAACAATGCAAGCAAGTTTCGTTGCTGCGACGCACAGGGGCCGGGGTGGGATTTAGCGGTGCTCAAGAAACGGCAACCAGAGTTTCAAATTGTTCGGCGATTGACAGGCTGGAAGTGTGGGGCGTCCTGCAACTGACGCTTGCGCAGCATGTGGATCATCTCGATGTCGGACAGGGTCGCCGCTGCGGATTTGAGCGACTTAAAGCCGAGCATGTCGACGACCCAGCGGTGGACGGTCGAGCGATCGACGCGGATGCCGCGTCCGGCCATCATTTCCTTCAGATCGCGCAGGCTCAGGCCGTAGCTCAGATACCAGCGCACGCAAAGCAAGATCACCGATTACTCGAAATGCCGACCATGCGCAACGCGCATAGGTGCACTGCAGCATTGTCTATTTTGTGTGCTAAAACATATTGTAGAGGATAGAGCGTGGAAGCTGTGCACCTCCTCCCGTACGGCTTCGATCTTCGGACGTTCCTTCCTCCTCCCTGGAACGTCTGTTGGAACGGCGGCACGCCTCCTCCCAGTCCCTGTTCGCTCATTTTTAAAGCCTGCCGCACCTCCTCCCGCGGCAGGCTTTTTTGTTACGAGCTATCCGCCGCGCCACCCGGCAGTTGCAAGCCGCGGCGGTTTCTTGGTAAGCGGTGTCTCGCTCGCACCTGGACAGCAAATCCTGGATTCGGTGTTTAGAACCAGCAGCCTTGATGAGCATGGCAACTATGCGCCAGCACCTGACCGACATAGTGTCATGTGCTACTCAAGCCGCGTACTGCTTTGGCCCGGAATTAAGCCCGAAACGCGATAGCTCTTTATCATCGAGTCGAAGAGCGAAATATCTGATCGGCTTCGCGCAAGGAGCTGCGCTCCTGCGACTGCTACAAAGATCGCACGCGCCCGCTGTTCGCAATCTTCTTTTGCAATGTCCCCGGTATCGATCAGCGCTCCTTGAGCCACGCCACATTGACGTCGGCGAAGGTCTGAACCTCTTTTCTAACCGCCTCCGGAAGATCGTCATATTCCCCGCCCAGGAAGCTTCCCAGGCAGAGGCGGTTGCCATTGTCCGACGACATCCAGAACGTATCATGATATGTCCGAAGGCTTCCTAGCGGATCCTTTTTGCTCTGTGCGACTTCTTCCAACCATGCCTTTGTATCTTGCCACTACCGTTCGGCAATAGCGGCTGCCAGCACGGCTTTTCTGCTGGCCTGAGCGGAGGCTTGTCCAATTTCTTCGGTAGTTGTGGCGCTCTATGGGCTCGGAGGGAGATGGGAAGCATTTGAGTTCAAGAACAAGTACTGTCGAACCTGCCGTTAACTATCGTTGAGCACGCTAGGGCATTAGTCACATCTCGTGCAGGACATGAGCGGCTTTGACGGCGGCTGAGGCGCGGTTTTCGACGCCGAGCTTCACGTAGATTTGTTCGAGATGCTTGTTTACGGTGCGCGCCGACAGCCCGAGAATCTCGCCGATGTCCCGGTTTGACTTGCCCTTCGCAATCCACAACAGGACTTCGGATTCTCTCTGTGTCAGCGAAAAATGCCGGCGTAGCACCTCGTCATCGGCGCGCGCGTTGTTCGCTGTGAGGCGAAAGAGATATTCGTCGGGGCCGATGGCGCCGAGGAAGGCTAGCTGGAGCACGGGCTGGCCGGCATGGCTGACGGAGAAGGCGTCGTCGCGGCTGGTTGCTATGCGATCCTTCTTCCAAGCGGCAATGTGCGCCGTCACCGCGTCCATGCCATCGTTGCGACCCATTGCAGCATTGATGAGACGTGTTGCCTGTGGCGTCGACCAGTGAATGTCGCCATCGCCCTTCACTGCAAGCAAATGTCTGCCGGCAGCGTCCAGCGCAACACGCGCGCTTTGTGTCGAACGTGCGTTGCGCAGGTGGACACCGATTCGGGCTCGCAGCTCATCGATGTTGATCGGCTTCGTCAGGTAATCGACGCCTCCGGATTCGAGAGCGCGAACGACATGTTCGGTTTCCGTCAGACCGGTCATGAAGATAACCGGTATCTGACTGATTGCCGGGTTGGATTTGAGTTTCCTGCAGGTCTCGAAGCCATCCATGGATGGCATGACCGCGTCCAGCAGAATGAGGTCGGGGGTAATGCGTTCCACGATATTCAGCGCGGCCGAGCCCGATGTCGCGATCAATACAGAGAAGCCGGACTGCTCCAGAGCATCGCTCAGGAATCCCAAAGCCTCAGGCGAGTCATCCACCAGTAGAACAATATCGCGCGGGAGCTCAGCCAAGGGTCTCTACCTTTTCATCAAAACGGTGCAGGAAATTCATGAGGCCGTTCAGATCGAATGAGACCGCATAGGAACGAAGTTCCTCTGTAAATGGCTGATTGGCTTCGATCCTGGCAAGGTCGGCGAGCTTTGCTTCGATGCCTCGAATGTAGCCGATCTCGGCAAGCCGCATCAGTTCCTCGATATGGGCGGCACCGGGGCTGACGAGTGGCGGCTTGGGCGGCGGAGCCGGTGCTGGTGTCGTGTCAGCGTAGACCCATTTCAGGCCGAGATGCAGCGCCAGCTTGTCGCGCAGCTGCTTGATGTTGACCGGCTTTCCGATCGCGTCGTTGTGGCTGTCGTCGCTTTCCGCCGTCGCTGCCGCGTCGCCGATATTGGCGGAGAGCATCACGATCGGAGCGGTTTGGCCACTCGCGCGCAAGCGCGAAACGAGTTGCCACCCATTCATTCCCGGCATGGAGATATCGACCAGGAAGAGATCTGGTTGGATGCCTTCAATCAAGGTCAGGCAGTCGGCGCCGCTCGCTGCGGTCAGGACGACGAAATCAAGTGGGGCAAGCACCTCGCGCATCATCTCACGGTGGTCCTCGTTGTCGTCGACGACGACGATGGTGCGGCGCGGGCCGTCGTAGCTGACAATCTTCTTTTCCTGCGGCCGCGCCGTCATTTCGCGCATCACCGCCGAGAGCATGAGGCGAACGCGGAAAGTCGAGCCCTGATCCTTCTCGCTCTTCACCGAGATTTCGCCGCCAAGGGTGTTGGTCAGGAGCCGCGTAATCGTCAGGCCGAGTCCGAGGCCTGGCGTCGGCCGGATGCTGTCGGCCTCGCCGCGCTGGAAAGGTTCATAGATGCGGCGCAAGTCCTTCTCGGCGATGCCGCGGCCGGTATCGGTGACGGTAAAGGTCGCTACCTGGCTGCGATAGCCGACATCGAAGGTGACGCTGCCCTCGTCGGTGAATTTGATCGCGTTGGAGAGCAGGTTGACGAGGATCTGGCGCAGGCGCTTTTCGTCGGTGCGCACGAACTGGGGCAGGGCGAGAGAGCGATCGTGATGGAAGGTTAGCCCCTTGGCCTGTGCCAGCGGGCGGAACATGTCGACGATCTGGTCGAGGAAATCCTGGATGTTGATCTCGTTGGAATAGACCTGCAGACGCCCGGCCTCGATCTTCGAGATGTCGAGCAGGCCGTCTATCAGGCCGGACAGATGCTCGGCGCTGCGTCTGATGACCTTGATGGAGGACTGGCGAGGGGCGGGGATCGTTTCGTCGCGCTCAAGGATCTGGGCGTAGCCGAGGACGGCATTCAGCGGCGTGCGCAGTTCGTGGCTGAGGCCGACGACATAGCGGCTCTTGGCGCGGTTGGCGGCCTCTGCCGTCTCCTTGGCGTTCTGCAGGGCCGCGTCGGTCTTCTTGTGCGCGGCGATTTCCTTCAGCAGCAGCGTGTTCTGGCGCGAGGATTCCTCTTCGGCGACGACGCGGCTGTCATGGGCGAGCACATAGAACCAGCAGACGACGCCGGCGATGACGGCGAAGACGAAGAACACGGCGAGGATCGTGCGGCTGACCACCTCGGCGGTCTCCGGCGACGCTGCGGAGACTTGATGGGCGATCATCGCTAGGATGGCGCCGACGGCCGTCAGTGCCAGCACGACGGCGATGCCGTACCGGCCGAGGCGGGTCGTAAGCTTCTGCACCACTGTTTCCGGCAGTACGGCCTTGGCGACGGTGCCGACCTGGGCGTTCAGCCGCGCCTTCGGCTTGCACATGTCGTGGCAGCGGCTGTCGAGGGAGCAACAAAGCGAGCAGATCGGCGCGGCATAGGCCGGGCACCAGGCCATGTCCTCAGGCTCGAAGGGATGTTCGCAGACCGAGCAGGTGATATCAGTCAGGTTCTTCCAGCTGTGGCGCGGCTTGCGGGCGAGGTAGAACTTGCCCTTCGTACCCCAGGCGATCAGCGGCGAGGCGGTCAGCGCGACGACGAGCGTGATATAGGGGGCGAGCGAGGCGGCGATCGGGCCGAAGGCGCCGAAATGGGCGATCAGCGCGATGCCGGCCGAGAGCGTCATGGCGCCGAGTCCGACCGGGTTGATGTCGTAGAGATGGGCGCGCTTGAACTCGATGCCTGGAGGAGCGAGGCCGAGCGGCTTGTTGATGAAGAGATCGGCCGAGATCGTGCAGAGCCAGGCCATGGCGATGATCGAGAAGATGCCGAGCGTTTCTTCCAGCAGCCTGTAGATGCCGAGTTCCATCAAAAGCAGGGCGATCGCCACGTTGAAGATCAGCCAGATGACGCGGCCGGGATGGCTGTGGGTGAGGCGCGAGAAGAAGTTCGACCAGGCGAGAGAGCCCGCATAGGCGTTCATGACGTTGATCTTCAACTGCGAGACGACGACGAATGCCGCCATCAGCAGCAGGGCGGCATTGTGCCAAGGGATCATGTAGCCGAAGGCGGTCAGATACATCTGCGCCGGATCGGCGGCGCGGTCGACGGGCACACCCGCCGTAAAGGTCAGGACCACAAGGAAGGAACCGGCCAGCAGTTTCGGCGCGCCGATGATCACCCAGCCGGGCCCGGCGAGGAAGACGGCAAGGCGGTGGCGCCACTTGCGCTGCCCGTCCGGCGGCAGGAAGCGCAGGAAGTCGGCCTGTTCGCCGATCTGCGACATCAGCGCCAGGATGACGGCGGAGGCGGCGCCGAATTCCACGAGGTTGAAATCGGCGACGGTGCCCGGTGGTCCCGAGGCGTGGCGGATGCCGGCGAAGGCACGCCAGACATCGAATTTCTCCCAGTCGAGAAAGGCGATGAAAATGAAGGGCAGGACGTTGAGAATGATCCAGAAGGGTTGGGTGACGAGCTGGAAGCGGCTGATCAGCTTGACGCCGTGTGTGACCAACGGGATCACCATCACGGCGCTGACGATGTAGCCGATCCAGAGCGGGATGCCGAGCGTCAGCTCCAGTGCGCCGGACATGATCGACGCCTCGATCGCGAACAGCATGAAGGTGAAGCTCGCATAGATCAGCGAGGTGATCGTCGAGCCGATATAGCCGAAGCTCGCGCCGCGGGTGAGCAGGTCGATATCGACGCCGTGGCGGATTGCGTAGCGGCTGATCGGCAGGCCGATGGCGAGCATCGCGATGGAAGCGACGATGATGGCGAAGAAGGCGTTGGTAGTGCCGTAGGAAAGGGTGATCGCCCCGCCGATCGCCTCCAGCGCCAGGAAGGAGATGGCGCCGATCGCCGTCTGCGAGATGCGTTGCGAGGAGAATTGCCGGGCGCTCTTTGCGGTGAAACGCAGCGCATAGTCTTCGAGCGTCTGGTTCGCGACCCAGCGGTTATACTCGCGCCTGACCGGAATGATGCGTTGCCGCGCTGCCATGCTGATCTGCCGGTCCCTTCGTTCCCCTTCGTCACATTTCCGTAACATGAATGGGCTGGGGGCTTAAGAGTGCAGCGCAGCATTCTCGTGCAGATTTCGCCCCGTTGCCTACGTCATATTACGTATGTGTTTTCGCAGTGCAGCACCCGATAGTTCTTTAAGCAACAGTTAATTTTTGCCTTCCGGCCTGTTGTCGAACAAGAAGAGGGGATCACAAGATGAATCTGCGATCATACGTTTCAGGCGCCGTTCTCGGTGCCGTCATGTCGGCCACGGCCGCATTCCACGGGGCAGTCGCTGCCGAGGACACGATCAAGGTCGGCGTCCTGCACTCGCTCTCCGGCACCATGGCCATCTCCGAGACGACGCTCAAGGACGCCATGCTGATGCTCATCGACGAGCAGAACAAGAAGGGCGGGCTTCTCGGCAAGAAGCTTGAAGCCGTCGTTGTCGATCCGGCTTCGGATTGGCCGCTGTTTGCCGAAAAGGCGCGCGAGCTGATCGAAAAGGACAAGGTCGCGGCCGTCTTCGGTTGCTGGACATCCTCGTCGCGCAAGTCGGTCCTGCCGGTCTTCGAAGAGCTGAGCTCGATCCTGTTCTATCCGGTCCAGTACGAGGGTGAAGAATCCTCGCGCAACATCTTCTACACGGGTGCAGCTCCAAACCAGCAGGCGATCCCGGCCGTCGACTACCTGATGGAGAAGGAAGGCGTTAAGCGCTTCGTGCTCGAAGGCACCGACTACGTCTATCCGCGCACGACCAACAAGATCCTGGAAGCCTATCTCGAATCCAAGGGCATTCCGAAGGAAGACATCATCGTCAACTACACGCCGTTCGGCTTCTCCGACTGGCAGACGGAAGTCTCCAAGATCAAGGAATTCGGCTCGGCCGGCAAGAAGACCGCCGTCGTCTCGACGATCAACGGTGACGCCAACGTTCCCTTCTACAAGGAACTCGGCAACCAGGGCGTCAAGGCAACTGACATCCCGGTCGTGGCCTTCTCGGTCGGCGAAGAAGAGCTTGCCGGTCTCGACACCAAGCCGCTCGTCGGCCATCTCGCTGCCTGGAACTACTTCGAGTCGGTCGAAAGCCCTGCGAACAAGAAGTTCATCAAGGAATGGCACGCCTTCACGAAGAACGACAAGCGGGTGACCAACGACCCGATGGAAGCTGCCTATATCGGCTTCAACGCCTGGGTTAAGGCCGTTCAGGCCGCCGGCACGACTGACACCGACAAGGTTCTCGACACCATCATCGGCGTCTCCGTTCCGAACCTCTCCGGCGGCACGGCGACCGTGATGCCGAACCACCACATCACCAAGCCTGTCCTGATCGGCGAAATCCAGGCCGACGGCCAGTTCGAAATCGTGCAGCAGACGCCTGCCGTCGTCGGTGACGAATGGTCCGACTACCTGCCGGACTCCAAGGACCTGATCTCCGATTGGCGCAAGCCGATGAACTGCGGCAACTTCAACGTTGCGACCGGCAAGTGCGGTGGCAAGGGGTCTTGAGTTAGCCGATCCGATACCTGCCTGATGACTTCCGTCCGGATCCCATCTCCGGGCGGAAGCTCCGTCCCAAACGGTTGCTGCCCAAAAGGCCAACGATAGTCCAGGCGAGAAAGCCGATGTATCGCGCCCTCAAGCTTATCCTTCTTACCCTCTGCCTCGCGGCTCCGATGCTTGCATCGCCGCTGAAGGCTCAGGAAGACATCCACGCCCTCGTCAACGCGCTCGGCGAAGGCGATTTCGATCAGCGCGCCGAAGCCATCAAGGCGCTCGTCGCCTCGAAAGATCCGCATGTCGGCCAGATCCTGCAGCAGCTCAGCGATGGCCAGCTCTATGTGAATTCCGAAGAGGGCGGCCCGGTGCTGCTCCAGGGCGGCACCGAGGATGAGCCGACCTATGCCGATCCGATCACCGGCGAGGCCGCCGAGGGGATCGATCCCGACTACATGTCGAAGGTGAAGATCAACAATTCGCTGCGCGGCGCAATCGCCAGCGCCATGAGCACGCTGACGCTGCTGAGCCCGGATCGTTCCGCGCGGCTTGCAGCCGCCCAGGGCCTGCTCAGGGATGCCGATCCCTCCAATCTCGAGCTTCTGAACGCCGCGCTTTCGGGCGAGAAGGATGCCGAGGTCAAGAACACGATGGAAGCCGCCCGCGCGGTGATGATGCTGAAAAGCGATGTCAGCGCCGAGGACAAGAAGGCCGCCATCGACACGATCGCCGCCCGCGGCGATCGCAACGCGCTGACGATCCTGACGACGGCGATGGAAACGGCGCCTGATGATCTGAAGCCCGCCATCCAGTCGGATATCGATGGCATCAAGCGCAACCTGGCGGTCTGGGATGTGGTGCAGAACGTCTGGTACGGGCTGTCACTCGGCTCCGTGCTGCTGCTGGCCGCCATCGGCCTTGCCATCACCTTCGGCGTCATGGGCGTCATCAACATGGCGCATGGCGAGATGGTGATGATCGGCGCCTACACGACCTATGTCGTGCAGGAATATATCACCGCCAACTTCCCCGAGATGGCCAACTACTCGCTGGCCTTCGCCGTGCCCGCCGCCTTCGTCTTCACCGGCTTCGTCGGCCTTATCATCGAGCGCGTCGTGATCCGCTATCTCTACG
Source organism: Rhizobium sp. SVR5-9E (assembly GCF_056755095.1). NCBI lineage: Bacteria > Pseudomonadati > Pseudomonadota > Alphaproteobacteria > Hyphomicrobiales > Rhizobiaceae > Rhizobium > Rhizobium sp. SVR5-9E. The sequence continues at coordinate 24,799 of NZ_JBNDHS010000057.1, forward strand.
GCCGGCCGCTGGAAACGCTGCTGGCGACCTGGGGCGTGTCGCTGATCCTGCAGCAGGCGGTGCGCACGATCTTCGGCCCGACCAACCGCGAAGTGCGCAATCCGAGCTGGATGTCCGGCGCCTTCGAGCTCGGCGGCCTGTCGATTACCTGGAACCGCCTCTGGATCATCGTCTTCTCTATGGCCGTCTTCGTGACCCTGCTGATGCTGCTCAAGCGCTCCGCCTTCGGCCTGCAGATGCGCGCCGTCACCCAGAACCGCCGCATGGCCTCGTCCATGGGTATCCGCACCGGCTGGGTCGATGCCTTCACCTTCGCGCTCGGCTCCGGCATTGCCGGCATGGCGGGTGTCGCACTCAGCCAGATCGACAACGTCTCGCCTAATCTCGGCCAGAGCTACATCATCGACAGCTTCATGGTCGTGGTCTTCGGCGGCGTCGGCAATCTCTGGGGCACGCTGGTCGGCGCTCTGTCGCTCGGCGTCGTCAACAAGTTCCTGGAACCCTTCGCCGGCGCCGTGCTCGGCAAGATCCTGGTGCTCGTCCTCATCATCCTCTTCATCCAGAAGCGTCCCCGCGGGCTCTTCGCACTCAAAGGAAGGGCGGTGGAAGCATGATTACGGCCTTCCTTCTCCGGTCTCTCGATCGCAAGATCTCCATTGCCATCGCCATCCTGCTGGCGGTTGCCGCCCTCGTTCCGGTGCTGAACCTGATGACCGGCCCCGAGAACCCGCTGCACATCCCGACCTACATCATGGCGCTGTTCGGCAAGTACCTGACCTATGCGCTGCTGGCGCTGGCCCTCGATCTCGTCTGGGGCTTTTGCGGCATCCTCTCGCTCGGTCACGGCGCTTTCTTCGCGCTCGGCGGTTATGCGATGGGGATGTATCTGATGCGCCAGATCGGCTCCCGCGGCGTCTATGGCGATCCTATCCTGCCCGACTTCATGGTCTTCCTGAACTGGAAGGAACTGCCCTGGTTCTGGTACGGCTTCGACAAGTTCTGGTTCGCGGCGCTGATGGTTCTGCTGGTGCCGGGGCTCTTGGCCTTCGTCTTCGGCTGGTTCGCCTTCCGCTCCCGCGTCAACGGCGTCTACCTTTCGATCATCACCCAGGCTATGACCTACGCGCTGCTGCTTGCCTTTTTCCGCAACGACATGGGTTTCGGCGGCAATAACGGCATGACCGACTTCAAGGAAATCATCGGCTTCAACGTCCAGGCCGACGGCACGCGCGCGGCACTCTTTGCGGCAACCGCGATCTTCCTGGCGCTGTCGCTGATGATCGCTTCGGCGATCGTCCGCTCGAAGTTCGGCAAGGTGCTGGTCGGCGTGCGCGATGCCGAAAGCCGTACGCGCTTTCTCGGCTACCGTGTCGAGCGTTTCAAGCTCTTCACCTTCGTCGTCTCGGCGATGATGGCAGGCATTGCCGGTGCGCTCTACGTGCCGCAGGTCGGTATCATCAACCCCGGTGAATTTGCGCCGGCCAACTCGATCGAAGTCGTCATCTGGACGGCGGTCGGCGGCCGCGCGACGCTGATTGGCCCTATCATCGGCGCTATCCTAGTCAATGGCGGCAAGACGATCTTCACGGGTCTCTTCCCGGAGTTCTGGCTATTCGCGCTCGGCGGCCTCTTTGTGCTCGTCACGCTGTTCCTGCCGAAGGGCATCGTCGGCACCATCGCCCAGTATCTCGGCCGCAAGACGCCACGGACGGAAGCAACGCCTGCTTCGCTTCAAGAAGAAGGCGTCGATCCAAAAATCCAGCCCGCGGAGTGAGCGCGCATGATCCCTGACGTCAAACCCAACAGCGTGCTCTATCTCGATGGCGTGTCCGTCTCCTTCGACGGCTTCAAAGCGCTGAACTCGCTGTCGATCGTCATCGAGCCGGGCGAGCTTCGCGCCATCATCGGCCCAAACGGCGCCGGCAAGACGACGATGATGGATATCATCACCGGCAAGACACGGCCCGACGAGGGCGAGGTGTTCTTCAACGGCCAGACCGACCTGACGAAGCTCGATGAAGCCGACATCGCCCAGCTCGGCATCGGCCGCAAGTTCCAGAAGCCGACCGTCTTCGAAAGCCACACGGTCTGGGACAATCTCGAACTGGCCCTCAACCGCAAACGCGGCGTCTTCTCGACGCTGTTCTACCGTCTCTCGGATGACGACAAGGCGCGCATCGAGGAGATCCTCGAAACCGTGCGCCTGACGCATCGCCGTGACGAACTGGCTGCCAATCTTTCCCACGGGCAGAAGCAGTGGCTGGAGATCGGCATGCTTTTGGCGCAGGAGCCGAAACTGCTTCTGATCGACGAGCCGGTGGCCGGCATGACCGATGCCGAAACGGCCGAGACCGCGATCCTGCTCAAGGAGATCGCCAAGACCCGCTCCGTCGTCGTCGTCGAACACGACATGGGCTTCATCCGCGACCTCGGCGTCAAGGTGACGTGTCTGGCGGAAGGCTCGGTGCTCGCAGAGGGATCGATCGACTTCGTGAGCTCCGATCCGAAGGTGATCGAAAACTATCTGGGGCGCTGAGATGCTGACAGTTGAAAACGCAAACCTTTACTATGGCGCGGCTCAGGCATTGCGCGGCATCTCGGTCAAGGCGGACATGGGCAAGATTACTTGCGTGCTGGGGCGTAACGGCGTGGGGAAGAGCTCTCTTCTTCGCGCCGTTACCGGCCAGCATCCGTTGTCGGCTGGCAGTGTCAGCTTCAACGATGTGAAGCTGAACGGGCTGCCGCCGTTTGCCCGCGCCAAGCAGGGCATCGGCTACGTGCCTCAGGGGCGCGAGATTTTTCCGCTGCTGACGGTGAAAGAAAACCTAGAAACCGGCTTTGCTCCGCTTGGCCGCCGCGACCGCAACATCCCCGATGACATTTTCCGCCTCTTCCCGGTGCTGAAGTCGATGTTGTCGCGTCGCGGCGGCGATCTTTCGGGCGGCCAGCAGCAGCAATTGGCGATCGGCCGGGCGATGGTGACGCGGCCGAAGATCCTGGTGCTCGACGAGCCGACCGAGGGCATCCAGCCCTCGATCATCAAGGATATCGGCCGAGCGATCCGCTATCTGCGCGACACCACCGGCATGGCGATCCTGCTCGTCGAGCAATATCTCGATTTCTGCCGCGAGCTTGCCGACTACGTCTACATCATGGACCGCGGCGAGATCGTGCACGAGGGGCTTGCAGAGACACTGGATACGCTGGAGGCCCGTCGTCATTTGACAGTCTAGCTCCGTGGTAATCCATTTATCGCTAATCGCCGCTGCATGGCACTTCTCCTGAGAGGTGAGACTGCATAACCATCTTCGCCGGACGACTGTTGCGCGGATCGCTACGGCATATTTTTGGGCCCTGAAGAAGCCGTCTTGGCTCGGCCGACGGCAACGGCTTCGGATTGGATGCGGTCTGGCTTGGGCCGCGAAGCGATCCTCATCGCCGGGACTCACAGCGTTCGACCATATCGGCTAAAAATTGCTCCCGGGATTGTGGTGCTGCTCGAACGGCAAAAAAATCAAAACGTTGCGAGAGAATGCGTCCGAAGCGAAGACGCATTCTTTTTCCGTTCCCTTTAGTCGCCTTCTGTTACACGCTGGACTTCAAGTAAGGGCGAAGGCGTTGACCTTCGTGAGTTCGACCGAGCGCCCAAAGCCGCTCGGCTTCATTGGAATTGGTGCCGTAAGCCTTGACACCCATGAACGGTTCACCCGCCGGCTCCGCCCGGACGGCGATGTCGCAATCCTCGCAATAGACACCGCCCAAGCCATCGAGGAGCGACGAGGTCGCCTCCAGACTTGGGTCGCAGCGCCCTGGTCAGGCGTCTTGAAAGTTGGATCGGCCGGAGCACCGTTTTCGTCGACCAGCCTTCCCTGACCATTTCGCCTTGCCTCAAATGGCCTTGAAGCGGCATGAAAATCTTACCCGAATGGAGCGAGAAAGCGCGAACGCAACGAAGGGACTAGCTTTTTTCAAAGGCAGAGCTATTCTTGCTGCAGTGCAGCATTCGCAATCCTGGGATCGCCACTTACCAGTCGCTCCATAGGCGCGCAGCACTGTCGCGAGGTCGAGACAGCGAAGGCAACATAGACCTCGAAAGTGCTTCTGAGTCGAACCGACACAGGTCGACCGATAGGACAGAGTGCTGTGGCGGACAGCTCGTTAGCGAAGGAGATGTGCGATGAAGCGGCAGAAGCAGCAAAGCTATGCGCCAAAGCGGGAAGAAGACGGGTCGTGGTCAGTCACTGATCTAAGTACCGGAGAAGTGGCTATCCTAAGCTATGGAGTGGTCTTGGATGGCATGGATGAGGGAAAGTGCCTGGGCCTTGTGGATGTCAATGAATATGCCCAGGCTTCTTACCCTTCCTGATTTGTCTAAAATGGATTCAAGAAGGATTCAGTCTCACGGCGAGATCGCGGAACCTTAAACGGATCATCAAGCACTGGCCTCTGGCCAACTTTTCACGTCGGTCACCATCGGCCGCAGCACGAAAGGGCTAGGACATGCGTATCGAACACGCCTTTCTTTTCGACCTCGACGGAACCTTGGTTGATAGCGTCTATCAACATGTACTCGCGTGGAAGGAAGCGTTGGACGAAGAAGGAATCGAGCTTTCGATCTGGCGGATTCACCGAAAGATTGGGATGAGCGGCGGACTGTTCACCAACCAGCTGTTGAGAGAAACTGCCGTAGCGATAACTGATGAGAAAAACGAGCGCCTGCGTCAGCTGCACGCAGCTGCCTACCGTCGGCTGGGCAGCCAGATAAAGCCTCTGCCTGGAGCAGTCGAATTGCTTCAATGGTTGTCCAGCGAAAGGATACCCTATGCCGTCGCCACCAGCGGCAGGCTTGAGACAGCCGCGGTCAACGTTGCCGCTCTGGGTGTGAGACCCGAGATCGCTGCCAGTCATAACGAGAGATCAGGTGAAATATGCCAAGCCGGATCCTGATCTCTTCCTCGCCGCAGCCAAGGCTTTGAAGGTTCCTATCGAAAACTCTGTGGTCGTTGGAGACAGCATTTGGGACATGCTCGCTGCGATCCGCTGCCGGGCGCTCGGAATCGGCCTTCTCAGCGGGGGCTATGGCCGGGAGGAACTGCGCGACGCCGGTGCAATCAGGGTCTATGAGGATCCGGCCGATCTGCTGCACCACATCGATGAAGTCGGAGGCAGGAGATAGGTGTCGACGCCACGAGCCGCTACGACGGCCGCTTCCTCGCCCCGCTTGGCGTTCCGCTAGGCAAAGCCGCAGCCTGGCCCCTGGCGAGATACATGCCCGGCCGCTCGTCGCTGTCACGTGTCCCGCGCGTGATCCTACAGCTGGCTTTTCTCATGGGATCCGGTCAGGACAGCCATCATGACGCGATTGAGACATTGCAGAGGGGCCCGATGGCCTCTTAAATCCAAGCGAAATAAAGTAAGCTGCAGTCAAGCGGATGCCTTATCTCGCTTCGATGCTTTGTCGGCGACGCCTTCGACGCGTTCTGCTTGATCAGCAAGTGGCTTGCTCATCCGTCGCAAGGCCGCTTCGTCGAGCTTCTCGATGCCGACGAACTTGTTCTGCGCCTGAGACGTTAGGATCAGCTCGTCGAGCTTCGCCTGTAACGAATTGCCATCTCTATTCTGACTGTTCTGCAGGCCGAAGACCAATAGGAAGATGATGATCGTCGAACTGGTGTTGATGGCCAGCTGCCGAGGCACTTCAGCGGGAGTCTGTCCAGCGCGGCAAGCTGGTATCCATCAAAGACCTTGGAACCTTATGGCGAAATCCGAAAAGGGCCGTCCGACGTTGTACACAGAGGAAATGGCGACAAAGATAGCCGCGGTAACATACGAGGATTGTAGACTCAGTGCTTATCAAGACACAGCGTCTTCACCACAAACCGGCCAATCGTGCAGATCGCGCATCCTTTGCAGCGCACGGCGTGGTTTAAGAATGCTGAGCACCGGCCGGAGACATGCCCTCTATAGCAGGCGGCAGGCAGAAGACCGAAAGCCTGCGTCATCGAATCGCGCGAAGCCGAAAATTGTGCTCGTTAAATTCAGGGAACTCCTTCCTAGCTCTTTCGGTTGGGCAAAGGCGATGCAAGCCGCCGATGAATCAAAGTGGATTCAACAAGAGCAAGCCGTTGCTCTCAACAAGATCTTGGAGACACAGTTTTGATCATTAACTCAATGCGAAACTTCAGCCGTATTGTAGTTGTCAGCGACTTCCAAGATGGAGATTGGAGCGATCAAGAAATTCCATCTGCTAGTTGGTTTCGCGATCAGTGGCTTGCCGGCTCGCGTGGAAATGCTCCATTTGCCTTGAGATCTGCAGAAGCGGTCGAGGTCAGAGGAGGTTATCTCGAACGGCTTCCCCTTGCGGCTCTCAAAGCAGGTCTTGTTCAATGTGCCGAGATATGGACCCATTGGCGCGGCAACACGCCGCCTCCAAGTTCGATGGGATCCAGTCCGCTCCTCACCCGGCGTGCATTTCGACTGAACGGGTCAGATCCCCCCTTTGCTTCTAACGATATGCTGGGACACATCGAAGCATACGGTCCACCAAAGATCCTTTGTGTGTGGGGGCTCGGCGTCGATGAAGACATTATGGCGTCGTGTCGTGATAGCATAAAAATATACAATTCGATCGACGCGCCAGCGCTTCGTGTACCATTCCAGGTAAGCCGTCACTTCGACCTAATCCTGACTGGTGCCAAGTGGCAATCGGACGTAGTGCTCTCGCGTCATCCGCATGTGCAGACCGCAATAATGCCGATCGGGCCTGAATTTGCTTCAGACCTGACATTTACGCCTTTGAACCTGCCCAAGACCTACGACGTGATCTACGTTGCTGCCGCGCAGCCTTATAAGCGGCACGACATCCTATTTGCGGCCCTTGAAAGGCTACCCCGGTCAATACGAGCGCTCTGTGTCTGCGGATACGGCGAAATGATCGAAGATTTGCACCGACAGGTCACGGAGCTTGGCATTAACGTTGATTTTGTTGACCCACCGGGGGTCTCGTTCGACGAGGTAAACAGATTGATGAACCAGGCACGGCTCGGAGTGGTGTGTGGGATCGATGACGGCGCTCCGGCCATCCTAACCGAATACATGCTAGCTGGTATTCCAGTACTTGCTAACAGTCACCTCAAATGCGGCCTACAATACATCACACCTTTAACTGGGCGGACGGCGACGGCCGAGTATTTTCATATCGGCATCAGAGAAATGCTCGACAACCTCGACGAATTCACCCCTCGGGACGTCGTGCTCGCGAATTGGAGCTGGGCACATAGCGTGAGAAAGCTCGAGCGCATTATTAAATCGCTTCCCCCCTGGAACCTGTCCTGACGTTCGAAGTTTAGGAGGCTGTTTATTCGAGGTTGCTCATGGATCTTCTCCGCTCGTTATCACCATCCCTCGCTGCCTTGCCCTCCGATTCTCCACTCATGTGCTTCTCCCATCTGCGATGGGATTTCGTGTTCCAGAGGCCGCAACATCTTATGCAGCGTTTCGCACAGGAGCGGCAGGTATTCTTTTTTGAGGAATTCATACCGACGGATCATCATCTCGCCTATTTGGAGATCCATCCGTTTGAGGGTACGACAGTCAAGGCGATCCGCCCGCGCATACCGCACGAATGGGGCGAGGAGACCCGCGAGCGGTCACTCCGGCGCTTGCTTGACGATCTGCTTCTTCTCCATGGCGGCCGTCGACCGATATTGTGGTTCTACACACCGCTAATGTTTATGTTCGCTCGGCACGTCGACGCGGTCGCGGTTATCTACGATTGCATGGACGAACTCGCTAATTTCAAGTTCGCGCCCCCCGAACTGAAAATAGCAGAGGAGGCTCTGATGGCACGTGCTGACGCCGTCTTTACGGGCGGCGTCAGCCTCTACGAGGCAAAAAAAGATCGCCATGACAACATCCACGCTTTCCCTTCAAGCGTTGATGCCTTCCATTTCCACGCGGCGAGAAAAATTTTGCCGCAGCCGCCCGACCAGGCGGCGATTCCAGAGCCGCGCCTTGGATATTACGGTGTCATAGACGAAAGGCTTGATCTAGACCTGATAGGGACCGTGGCTGCGGCACGCCCCGAACTTTCATTCGTCATGCTCGGACCTGTAGCGAAGATTGCCCCCGAGGATCTGCCGAGAACTCGAAATATCCACTACCTGGGCCAGAAAGACTATGCGGAACTCCCCGCCTACCTCTCTGGCTGGGATGCAGCGCTTATGCCCTTTGCACTGAACGAAGCCACGCGGTTCATCAGTCCTACGAAAACCTTGGAATATCTTGCTGCGGGGCGACCTGTCGTAAGTACGCGCATTGTCGATGTCGTTCGCACTTACGGATCCTTACCGGGCGTCTATTTGGCGGACGATCCGGATGGGTTCGCCGACGCTTGCGATGCAGCAATCGTACAGGCTCGCTTTGATAACACCTGGGTAGACGCGGTAGATCATCTGCTGGGGCAATCGTCGTGGGATGCCACCTTCAGAAACATGTCGAGCATCATCGAGCGCACAGTGGCGAGCAGGGGCGCCGACCGCCCCGAACCCGCGGTTGCATACCTGCCCAAGGCTCACGCCCGTCTGCGGAAGCCTTATGATTATCTTATTGTCGGGGCGGGTTTTGCCGGATCGGTACTTGCCGAGCGACTAGCCGAGGACGGCAAAAAGAAAGTTCTTGTGTGCGACAGGCGACCGCACATCGCCGGCAACGCATATGATCATTACAACGAGGCTGGGATCCTTGTGCATAAATATGGTCCTCATATTTTTCATACCAACAGCGAGGATGTCTTCAATTATCTCTCTCGGTTTACGGCGTGGCGGCCATATGAGCATCGCGTTCTTGCACAGGTAGGCAATCTGCGGCTTCCGATGCCTATCAATCGCTCGACGCTGAACGAATTTTACGGGATCAATCTTTCAAGCGAAGCGGATGCCGCTCGATTTTTGGCAGAAAGGGCAGTTCCCTGCGATCCCGTCATGACGTCGCGCGATGTCGTGATTTCTCAAATTGGCTTGGACCTTTATCAAACTTTTTTCGAAGGCTACACTCGCAAGCAATGGGGGCTTGACCCGGCCGATCTGGATCGTTCGGTCACCGCGCGCCTTCCAACGCGCACCAACTTGGACGACCGTTATTTCCAAGACACGTTCCAAGCCATGCCACGCGATGGATACACCCGCTTGTTCGAACACATGCTAGATCATGAGAATATCACCGTCATGGTCGCAACCGATTTCAGCGACCTCAGGCGGGAGGGCCTTGCACCGCATCTTATCTTCAGCGGCCCGATCGACGAGTACTTTGACCATCGCTTCGGCACGCTGCCTTATCGAAGCCTCGAGTTTCGCCATGAAACTCAGGATTTGCGACGCGCGCTACCTGTCGCAGTGATCAACTATCCATTGGAGGACGTGCCTTATACTCGCGTCACCGAGTACAAGCATTTGACGGGCCAAGTACATCCAAAAACCAGTATCAGCTACGAATATCCCTGCGCCGATGGAGATCCCTACTATCCTATTCCACGGCCCGAAAACCAAGCGCTGTACAGGCGATACGAAGCGTTGGCGCGCGAGCAGTCGGAAGTGACCTTCGTCGGTCGCCTCGGCACCTACAAGTACTACAACATGGATCAGGTCGTCGGTCAGGCGCTTGCGACTTACAGGCGGTTGAAAAAGCGGCATGAGGGCAGGGTGATGGCCGATGTCCAGCGGGACCGATAAGCCACGCATTCTTTTGGCGACTGATAGTCTCGACCCGTCGGGCATGGGGGAGCACATGCTTGCGTTGGGCCGCGGGCTGACCGAGCGGTGGGACGTAACCCTGGCGATGATCGGCGAGGATAGGAGCGGCTTCCTTCCGCGTGCAGCGCGATATGGCCTTCGTGTAAAGCTCTCCAAAAATCACGATGACTTTCGCCACTGGTTGATGAGAGCAAACTTCGGTCTTTTGCATGTACATGCTGGTATTGGATGGGAGGGGCACCCGTTTGCCGCGGCTGGCACGGCGAAAGGCATCCCAATCATTAGAACTGAGCATCTACCCTATCTCCTGACAGACCCCGAACAATGCGCGCAATACCGTATTGAAACGGAAGCTCTTTCTCATCTCATCGTCGTGTCTGAGGCGTCGCGCGAAAGCTATCTGGAGCAGATTGGACGCGAACGTCTGAGCGTCGTTCACAATGGTGTTTTCCCCTTTCAGCGGTCGAACTCTGCCGCCAGGCTGAAACAGGAGCTGGGACTGGTCGGCAGGAGTGTTTTACTAACCGTGGCCCGCTTCTCTGCCCAGAAGGATCACGTGACGCTGTTGCGGGCACTGCCTTCTATACTTGAAGCCGAGCCGTCCGTGATATTGTTGCTTGCGGGGTCGGGCGAAGAGCGGGACGCCGTTGAGCATCGGGCGATTGAACTTGCCATAACCGACCATGTTCGCTTTCTCGGCCATAGATCGGATATCGCTGATCTGATGCGAATTTCCGACCTGTTTGTTCTTCCATCGCGTTTCGAGGGCCTGCCACTTGTCGTTCTCGAGGCCATGTCACTCGGCCTCCCGGTCGTCGCATCCAAAATTGCTGGGACGATGGAGGCATTGGGGAACGATTATCCCTTTTTCGCCGAACCGGGCGATCCAAACTCATTGGCGTTCGTCATCTGTCGCGCCCTCGCCGAACCACGCCGCTCGACGAACATCGGCGAGGAAGCTCGTAAACGCTACAAGGCCAAATTTTCTGCTCATCGAATGGTAGCCGAGACGGCGGCGATATACGACCGCTTCCTGAGCAACCCAACTCAATCCGTGCAAGAGGAAAACTTCATGGAAAAGACGCGTATCGCCTTCATTGGCGCCGGAGGTATCGCTCAGCGCCATCTCGACATTTTAGCTGAATTCGATGACGTCGATGTCGTCGGCTTCGCAGACCCCGACCTCTCGCGAGCCGATCAGGCGGCCATGCGTTTTGGCGCAAAGTCTTTTGCCCATCAACGCGAGATGCTGGCTACCGTTCAACCTGACGCTGTCTACGTCTGCGTCCCACCGTTTGCACATGGCGAGCTCGAGCTCGATTTGATCGAACGCCGCATTCCCTTCTTCGTGGAGAAGCCGGTGTCGTTGGACCTTGCCACCGCCGAAAAGATCTCGGCAGCCATTACCGACCAAAGCCTTATTACGGCCGTCGGATACCATTGGCGCTACCTCGATATCGTTGATGAAGCGCGCGGCCTTCTCGCCGAAAACCCAGCCCAGCTCTTATCAGGCTATTGGCTGGACTCGACACCGCCACCACGATGGTGGTGGAGGGAAGATAGATCGGGCGGACAGATGGTCGAGCAGACAACCCACCTGTTGGACCTTGTGCGCTTCCTGGTGGGGGAGGTCACCGAGGTGTATGGCCGCATTGGACACAAGGACCGGCCGGACTTCCCCGGCCTTGACGTTCCGACGGTAAGCACCGCGAGCCTGACCTTCGAAACAGGAGTGATCGCGAACATCGCTTCCACTTGTCTGCTCGGCTGGAATCACCGCGTCGGGCTGCACATTTTCGCCGATCGGTTGGCCATTGAATTGACCGATCGGGAGATCATGGTAGATGTCGGAAAAGGTCGACCGGTCCGGAGTGCGGACGGAGACCCGGTCTGGCGCGAGGATCGCGCCTTCGTGGACGCCGTGCGCGGAGGCGAGAGTCGCATTCGGTGCCCCTACAGCGAGGCACTTGCGACCCATCGTCTTGCTCACGCAATCGTTTCTTCCGCGCGCCTCGGAGAGCCAGTCCGTCTTGATCAGCCGCCGACGGAGCCGATTGCGCTCGCACCCCTCCAGTTCCGGCCCCGATCCGAGCCGCTGCGGGGGCTGCAGCCGGGTTATCGCGTGGTCCGCTCGCTCGGGGTCGAAGCCTCGGGTCAACCCTACTTTTTTGAATACGAGGAGGGGCCGCCGGGGGACGGCGAGGTACGGCTGGATACCATCTATACCGGTCTATCGGCCGGCACAGAACTTACCTTCTTGAAGAATACGAACCCATATTTCCGCTCACGCTTTGATGGCGAACGCGGAGTCTTTATAGAAAGTGAGCCTGAACTGCATTACCCTGTTCCATTCTTAGGGTATATGGAAGTCGCGCGCATATGCGACTCTCGTGTCGACTGCTTACCCCAGGGAGCGATCGTTGCCACGACGTATGCTCACAAGACGGGGCACATCGCGAACCCCGTCCATGATCTCCTCGTACCGCTACCTCCGGGAATCGATCCACTCCTCGGTGTCCTGGTCGCTCAAATGGGACCAATCGCGGCGAACGGCATCCTACATGCCGATGCAGAAGCATTTGGTGCAAACATTCCCTACCTCGGCGCTGGGATAAAGGGTCGTCCAGTGATCGTCATTGGAGCTGGAAGCGTGGGTTTGATGACGGCGCTATTTGCCCGATCGCTAGGAGCTTCCGACGTGGTGGTCGCGGATCCCTCTCATTTCCGGCGTGGCAAGGCTGAAGCCTTGGGGCTGCACGCCGTGTCGGAGGATCAGGCGTGGCAGCATGCTAAGGCCTACTGGCATGATGGTGCGATGGGGCGGGGCGCTGATTTCGTCTTTCAAACAAGGGCCCACGCTAGCAGCTTACATAGCGGGTTGAAGGCCTTGCGGCCGCAAGGAACGGTAATTGATCTCGCCTTTTATCAGGCAGGTGCTGACACCCTGCGGCTCGGTGAGGAATTTCACCACAACGGTCTCAACATCCGCTGCGCCCAGATCAATCGTGTCCCGAGGGGGCTCGCACCGTTCTGGAACCGACGAAGGCTTGCTCTTGCCACCGTAGACCTTCTGGCGACCGAAGGCGGTTCCATCCGAGAGCATATGATTACCCACGTCGTCCCGATGGATGACGCGCCGGCCTTTCTGAGGGATCTTCTTGAAAAACGCCTGGATTTCTTGCAGGTCGTATTCCAGGTGGGCGAATGAACACCGAAGCGATGCCCGTTCGCATTCTATTCGTTTTCGCGTGGCTGGTTGTCGGTGGCGAAGAAACCGAAGTTCGACTGCTCGCCAAGAACCTCGATCGAAGACGCTTTTTGATTGATGTCATCGCCTGTTTTCACAGACCCGGCATGCCGGAGCAAACCCACGAACAGCTTCGCGCCTTGGATGTCGATGTTGATACCACACCTTATGAGCTCTCATTTGAAGACACCGTGAACTATCTTGCCGCAAAGATCCCGAGCTATGACGTGATTGTTTCGTGCCAGAACGTCGCCGACGTTTATCCCGCTTTGGAGCGGTTGCATCTGCGGCCGCCGCTTATCGAGCATGGAGGGCTCGTCTCGGAAGCGCTGGCGGGACCGAAGCATTATACGACCCGATACGTTGGTGTGTGCCGTTCGATTCGTGATGCCGCAGCGTCTCGCATGCCGGGAAAAGAGGAGCTTGCGGTGGAGATCCCGTCTATGGTTGAAATCTCGGACGTCAAATCAACGTGCCGCCGTAAGATGAGGTCTAGTTTTGGAACAACTGACGACCAAATTCTAATCGGGTGGGTCGGCCGGCTTGATCCGAAGAAGAACGTCGAGGACTTTATCGAAGCCGCCGCCCTTGTCAGTGCCCGTGAGGATCGGGCCCGGTTCGTCATCGTCGGGGGGCCGGACGCTTTTAATCCGGGTTATGCGGAGGGATTGAAGGGACTGGCGCGCCTACGGGGCTTAAAGGATCGCCTTCAATTTCTTGGCGACCGCGAGGATGTCGTTGATCTGTTGGCGGCCTTCGATATCTTCGTCTGGCTCTCACGCGGAGAAGGTATGCCCCACGTCATTGCTGAGGCGGGTGCGGCGGGACTGCCCGTCATCGCCACGCCCGACAACGGCGCAGCTCAGCAGATTCAGGATGGCGTGTCCGGTATCTTTGTCCCATACAACGAACCGGAAGCGGTTGCCCGGCAGATCCGTCTGCTAATCGATGCTCCGGACCGCAGACGCCAACTTGGATTAGCATTACGGCGGAAGGTCGAGTTAACCTATTCTGTCGAAGCGTGTCTCCCTCAGTGGCAGAAACTCTTTGTCGAGGTTCTCGATGAGCGAAAGCCAGCGCATCCCACGGGGCTTTTTAGATCCTTCCTGCAAGGAGGCTTCGAGTGCTCAACTCATCGACTTAGGCCGGGTCACGACGAAGCCGGAGGCCGCCGCCTGGACATGATCGCGGCCGTCGAACATGACCGCTATGCGGCCCAGGACTATCAGCAGCTCGCAGGCTTCAACATCCGTACTGTTCGCGACGGGTTTCGCTGGCACATGATCGATAACGCCGGCAACTATGATTGGACGAGTATTCGGCCGATGTTGGAGGCGGCAGCCAAGACCGGCACACAGGTCATCTGGGATCTGCTGCATTATGGCTGGCCGAGCGATATCGATATTTGGTGCCCGCGCTTTGTCGATCGATTTGCGAGGTTCGCCGGCGCCTGCGCCAAGGTTGTTCGGGAGGAGAGTGATGATGTTCCCTTCTACTGCCCGGTAAACGAAATATCTTTCTTCTCATGGGGAGGAGGCGACGTAGGCTATTTGAACCCGTTTGCCTGCGGGCGAGGCTTCGAACTCAAAGCGCAGCTCGTGCGTGCAACGGTCTCGGCGATGGAGGCGATCCTTGCTGTCGATTCGCGTGCCCGCTTCGTTCATTGCGACCCCATAATCAACGTTGTCGCGGATCCTTTGCGTCCCTTGGAGAAAAGCGTGGCCGAGGCGCATCGGCTATCGCAGTTCCAGGGCTGGGACATGATCGCGGGTCGGCTGTGGCCGCAGATCGGAGGCAGCGAACGCCATCTCGACATAATCGGAGTCAATTACTATTTCGAGAACCAGTGGATACATGGGGGCGCTCCAATTGACATCGGCCACCCACTCTACAAGCCTCTCGCTAAAATCTTGATTGAGACCTATGCCCGCTATGGCAAGCCAATCGTGATCGCGGAGACAGGAATCGAGAACGAACGACGCGCTTCGTGGTTCGAGTACGTTGTCGCTCAAGCAGAGTGTGCCATGCGAGCCGGTGTTCCTTTGGAGGGAATTTGCCTTTATCCCGTGGTTAGTCACCCGGGTTGGGACGATGACCGACCGTGCGAGAATGGACTTTTAGCTTCAGAGGTCACACCGTTTGGACGTAAGTTTTACCAGCCCCTCGCGGCTAAGATAGGTGAGAACCGTCACGTGCTGACTTGAGAAGAGAACATGCATGCCGTTGCCGTACGACGCGGCGAAGGTCTGACGAGCATTCATTGTAGGTGTCAGTTCCCGTTTTCAGCGCAAGTGTTCGCAAGCGAAAGGTCAGGCGGCGTGTCGTGGGCACCTGTACGCCGATCCTGGCGCAAGCAAAAGCCAATGCACGCTGGTCACTGGATTTTGTCCACGACCAGTTCGCCCGCGGCAGGCGCTTCCGCGCGTTCAATGTCGTGGACGAAGCGACACGCGAGTGCCTGGCTGCGATCCCGGATACATCGATCTCGGGGTCGTGTCGCACGCGAACTGACCACGCTCATCGAGCGCCGCGGCAAGCCAGGTATGATCGTTTCCGATACGGGGACGGAGTTTACCTCGACACAATCCTAGCTTGGGCCAAGGATCACAAGGTCGAGTGGCACTATATTGCGCCAGGAAAGCGATGCAGAACGGCTGCGGATGCCCGCCGGGGCGGGGCAGTTTGACGAAACCAAGGGCAAGGAGGCGACAAAGCAGTTAAACTCGCCGCGCAATCCCAGACATCCAGCAATAAGACGCCCCTAATGTTCCGGTCGCGGTCGTATTAAACCGTGGCCTTGACCCATTGAGGGATTTCATTTTGTGGATGCTGTTCGATGAGGTGCGGCAAAGAAGCAATCTTTGAGCGAGCATTGGCGTTGCTGGAGACCGATCCAGCTGAGGACGTGGCATCACGACACCTGCCTCCTCCGCGGAGATGACCCCGTTCTGACCTGCCACTAAATTTTCATCCGATACGATTAGAGCTCGGCTGACCTGCCACTGAACTTTCATCCGACTGCGATTAGAGCCTCGGCGGCTTTCAATAGGCCAAATGGCGCGGTGGGAG
>NZ_JBNDHS010000058.1:0-40589 GCF_056755095.1 Rhizobium sp. SVR5-9E
ACTGGCGACCGCTCCCCTATTGGACCGCCGCGGCGCTATCAGGCGACAACTGGAATGCCGGTCAGTCGAGGAGATCGAGCCTTTGCCACTCCATCAGGATCGGGAGGTGTGACACGCTTAAGTTGGCGGTCGGACGCTCCGCCGTGCCTTGCATACGGGAGTAGAGGGAATTCGCCATTTTCGCCGTAGCGCTTTCCTTCTCCACCGATGCCCATAATTAAACAGAACGATTATGCGCCATGACGAAGGAGCTTGAGGCCGGTGGGCTTGTCTGTTCTGATCAGCATCCTGATCATCTTCCTCGTGAGCGTGCTGGCTGTTTATCTCATCAACCGTCTTCCGCTCGACGCCCGCACGCGGCAGCTTTTCCAAGCCATCGTGATCATTATCGGCATCGTTTATCTGCTCAGATATCTGGCAGTCTTCTAGTTAAACACGATATGCGCTCCCGACGAGGCTATTCCCGGCACCGGCGCGACAGTGGGCCGATGATGTCCTGCACGATCAAGAGGACCGGCCGCGCGGACTGTGCGACGTATTGACGTACAGGTATTCAACCTTCAGCTGCCCGACCTTCTTGCGCATCCTGTTCGGAGGCAAGGGAGTCCGGGTTCAGGAGGGAGACGCCCAACTCGCGCGAAGCGATCTCAGCCGGGGCCTTCTGGATCTGGATCGGCACGACGCAGACACGACCATTAGTTGAAATATATCTCTGACTGAACGTTTATGTTGACTGTTTACATCAGGTCTTTCAAAGCGCAATATAAAGGATGCGGATCGCTATTGGCTCCTGGTCGAGCGCGGGCCTAAAACGATCCCAATAATCAAGCTGATTTGAGGGAAAATCATGCACTCGATCAAGCTCTTGAACGGACAAAGCCCTACGCGGTAAGTCTAGTCGTTGGCTTATCACCGCCCCGATTATCAGCTTCAAATGCGGGAGGGATCACTATCATTAACAGCACTCTGGCGGCAGAGACGGCCAGAGTGGGCGGACTTGCCGGCGCTTGTTCAGGTGCGGCAGGACGCATTGCTCCTGCCAACAGCACGGATCTCGCAACGCTTAAGGACAATCGTGCGAAGACGCGAATGAACTCGTAGCAACAATCATGGCCGATTTCCAAGTTCCAGCCGACGCCCTGTGCAGGATCATCGTGAGTTGCAGTCGCTCACTATGAAGCTCTGCAGAGACCGCATAATAGCTAGGCCAATCAGAACGAAAATAGGAGATCGCTATGAAAAACCTCATCCCCGCTCGGTTCTACACTTACGACTTCGCGCGCCTGTTCGTATCGCTTGCGTTTGCGCTGGCGATTGCTGTGATAGTCTATTCGGTCCTGTTCGGAAACATCCTGTAGTCGTCTGATCATGCGTACGTCCGCTCTTAAGCAGGAGACATGCTGGACGGACAGTCGGGGGTACCGCGCCGTTGAATGAAGCGCTACATTAACCCGACATCAGCTTTTTCAGGCGCGTAAAATGGACCTGGCACCTGGTCGGGACTTTATCCATGACACAATCTCAGGCTTTAGCATTCGCCATTCTGATCGGCCTGATGGTCGCTTTCATATGGGGACGGCTCCGCTACGACCTCATTGCAGTTCTCGCGCTGCTTGCCGCAGTTTTCACCGGCATCGTGTCGCACAAGGCAGCGTTCGCCGGCTTCGGGGACGACATTGTCATCATTGTAGCCAGCGCGCTTGTCGTCAGCGCCGCGATTGAACGCAGTGGTGTCATAGAGGCATTCCTCCACCGCGTGGCGCCCAGCGTGACCTCTGTGCAGGGCCAGGTTGTTATCCTTGTGACGACCGTCGCGGTTCTCTCCGTCTTCGTCAAGAACATCGGCGCGCTGGCGATGATGATTCCAGTCGCATTCCAGATGGCGCGCCGGTCGAAAACTTCCCCTTCGTCTTTTCTCATGCCGATGGCGTTCGGTTCCTTGCTTGGCGGACTCGTGACCCTCGTCGGCACATCCCCAAACATCGTCGTCTCCCGGATGCGTGAGGAACTGACGGGCCGCCCTTTCAACATGTTCGATTTTACTCCTGTCGGCATAGGGCTTACCGCAGCGGGAGTCGTCTTTCTGGCAGTTGGCTACCGGCTGCTGCCCCAGGAGCGCAAGGCGATCGCGACAATGGAGAAGGCGCTGAACATCAAGGACTACATGACAGAGGCTCGCGTCACTGCAAAGTCGTCCGTCATCGGCAAGTCGATCGGTCAACTGACGATCCTGTTGGACGAGGAGGTCCTTGTCACTGGCCTCATTCGCAATCGGGTCGAACCGCTGATGCCACTCCCGGGAGTCATACTCCATCAAGGCGATATCGTTTTGTTGGAAGGAGACCCTCAGGCGCTCGAGCGAGGCATCAGTCGTGCGCGTCTGGAACTGGAGGGGCACGACCGCGTCACGGAAGCAAAGGGGGTCGACGAGGAGATCGCCGGAATCGAGGCGGTTATCGGCCCGAAATCAGTATTGATCGGGCAAACCGCCAAGCGTTTGGCCCTGCATGATCGCTTCAATATTAATCTCCTCGCAGTAAGCCGAAGCAGCGAGCGCTTCACCGAGCGATTGCGCGACATCATGTTAAGACCAGGCGACGTTCTCGTTTTGAAGGGCGATCTCGTGCTTCTCCCGGCCAGGCTGATGGAACTCGGTCTTCTTCCTTTGGTCGGGCGCGAAATCCGCTTGGGGACCCCCCGAAAAGGCCTGATTCCGGTGGTGGTCCTGGCTGGTGCTATGCTGCTAACGGCATTCGGCCTGGTGCCCGTGGCCACGGCCTTCTTTACGGCTGCTATTCTGACGGTACTGCTCGGTTCACTGTCGCTTCGGGAAGCTTACGAGGCTGTCGATTGGCCCATCTTGATAATGCTCGGCGCTCTCATTCCGGTCAGCGAATCGATCCGTTCGACCGGGGGTGCCGACCTTATCGCCGGCGGCCTCGCTCAACTCGCTACCACCTTGCCCCCCTATGGGGCCCTTGCAATGATTATGGTGGTCGCAATGGCAGCAACCCCGTTTCTGAACAATGCCGCCACGGTTCTCGTAGTCGCGCCCATTGCGGTTACCTTTGCTGAGCGCCTTGGCTACAATCCCGACGCTTTTCTGATGGCAGTCGCGGTGGGGGCGGCCTGCGATTTCCTTACGCCTGTTGGACACCAGTGCAACACTTTGGTGCTGGGTCCTGGCGGCTATCGCTTCGGCGACTATTGGAAACTGGGGCTACCGCTCTCGTTCATTGTGGTCTTGCTGGGCGTGCCTCTGATCCTGTTGTTTTGGCCGCCCCTTTAGCGCAAGCGTCGTTTCAATTCCGATTTCAGGTTCAACCGTGGCGTCTGTTTAAATTCTACCGTAGAGCAGAACATCGCCACGACGCCAATGCTGCCGTGCCGTAACGGAGCCATAGCCTCCGATATCGACGGCTAAAGCGTTACGATAACTGGCATTCTATGATTTCTAACGACTGACCGTATATTAGTTGAAACAAGCACGCCGCGCCGCTTCCAAGCAATCGTTTTCTGTGTGACTGCGATGCGATCGTGCATAAACTAAGAGTGAGGGCGCATCTCACGGGTGTCCCGGTTGTCGATGGAGTATTATCGCAAGGAACCGGAGAGGGTCATGATTCCTCTAAGTAGACTGGTCGAGCAGCTTCTGGGCGTCGGCGCACTTGTGCTGCTGGCGATTGGTTGCGCTCTCGTCCTTTGGCCCTTCCTGTCGGCAATAATGTGGGCCGCAGTGATTTGTTTCTCGACATGGCCTATCTACTGCCGATGTGAACGTGCTGTCGGAGGCAACCGGGCGGCTGCCGCCGCAGCTATGACGGTGCTGGTGGTCTCTGTTGTGGCCGCACCGCTTGCTTTCCTCGTGACAGCGCTCGCCGACGATATGAAGAATCTGGCCGAAGGAATAACGCGCGTGCTAGAGCAGGGTCCTTCCGCGCCCCCAAACTGGGTGAAAGGCCTGCCGATTGTCGGCGAGAGTGTGGCCGCCTACTGGGAAAACTTCTCGCACGACGCTCCCGCCTTTATCGTCGAGCTCAAAAAACTGACAGGCCCTGCGACGGATATTGCTCTTGCTGGCGGAGCAGCTTTCGGCATTGGCGTAATCGAACTCGCGCTAAGTATATTCATTACCTTTTTCCTGTTCCTGCACGGCCGACGCATGATCAGCTTCATGCGCCAAATCGGTGAGCGGATTGCTGGCACTCGGGCTAGAAGGTTGCTCACGGTCATTGGCATGACCGTGAAAGGTGTCGTTTACGGAATGATCGGAACGGCCCTCGCTCAAGGTCTCTTGGCCGGCATCGGCTTCTGGATCGCCGGCGTGCCGCAATCGCTATTGCTCGGCTGCCTGACGTTTTTGCTCTCGTTTGTGCCCGCAGGGCCGCCGTTCGTGTGGGGGCCTGTTGCGCTCTGGCTTCTCATTCAGGGATCTGTTTGGTGGGGGATCTTCATCGCTGCGTGGGGCCTGCTTCTCGTCAGCAGTATTGACAACTTCCTTCGACCATATCTGCTCAGCCAGAACATCAATCTGCCCGTGCTGCTCGGTCTATTCGGGCTCGTCGGCGGCGTTCTGGCCTTTGGATTCATCGGCCTCTTTCTGGGACCAACCCTATTGGCGGTGGCCTACAACCTCTTTCTCGAATGGGTCGCAGCGGAACTGGAAGAACGTGTGCAATCGGCGCCGTCTTCCGCGGCTAATCACTTCGAAGCCGATCCAAGGGAATTGAATTGACGGATCTTCGCTTCAGAAAAGGGACGGGCTCGGCAGATCCTCGCCAAGGGTTTCGGTATCGCTTCGCGCCGCTCCCTCCCGCCGCCGCTTTACAACGGGTTGGCTGCCAACGGTTTGATACGGTCTCTTGCTTTGCCGTCGGCGATATACTTGATCGATTGATCAAATTGCGCTTGCGCGATGTCTAAACGCAATGGCGGCGCCTCCGAATGAATGCCACTCTGGAAACCCGTGATGAGATATGTCGCCGCATCCTGCCTTTTCTGGGTGCAGGCGCTATCGAAGCCGAGCTGGCATCGATCCAGTGCTGATCGAGAAACAGAAAAACGCCCTCGAGCGCGAGGTGCTCGTCGGGAGCCTGACAATGTAGGTCACGCCGCCTGTCTTACGGCCTTGGCTGCGTCTCGGCAGCCTCCTTGGCAAGGCGTAGATCTTTCAAATAAGACGTCTTGGCGGCTCTGGCATGGTTTGCCGCGCGAATTAGAGCGGTTGCTACCCGATGGGTTTCCCCAGCCCTAGTTCTCTGAAGATCATCGCGTCGAACTTCATCCAACGAATCGAATTCGTTTCTTAGGCTTGCCAGATCGTAAGGCGAGAATTGTCCGTTGTGATCACAATTCGCAGGAAGGGACATAACCGTCTCCCGTGCTTGGGGCGGGAGCTTTTGGCTCTCTACCGGAAGTGCCCGTATAGTCGACTCCCGACCTCATGATAATAGCCCTTTCCTCTCAGTAAGCAATCAACCGTTCACGCGAACATCCACGAGAATAGAAGACGCGAAGGGCATCTGCTTCAATAGAACGCCGCGATACGTCTGAAATTTCGAAATCCCTGCTTGATGCGGCTGACATGATCAGGACCCTGCACATCGTGCTGGACACGGCACCCAGATACCGACGAAGCTGTCGCCATAGGTCAGCGGAACAAACACCCCGCAGCGCCATTTCCCTTTTATCCAAAAAGGAGAGGGCATATGACCAACGACCCGAACAGCAATATCCCAACCCGCGATCCAGATGTGCTCACCACTTCGGAAGAATGGCGCCGTCTCTCGTTGTTTCGCTGGATCGCCGTTGTCGCGGTAATCGCCGTGGCTGCGTTCGCGGCCACCGTGTGGCTGGATGAGCCGGACACCGACCCGTCGACAACAGCCTCAACAACGAATTCCGAGCCAGCACCGGCACCGGCCAAGCCGATGACTCCGACCGACAATGCGACACCGGCACCCGCTACTCCTGCACAGGAGTAATGCTACGAAGGATCCCGCCTGGTGCCGGCTTCTTTTTGCCTTCGCACTTGAAGTTCACGTAAGAAGACGTCTTGACTTCAAAGCTGCTCAGCGGCCTCGACCATCAATTCGCGCATCTTTGCTGCAACGTCCTGCTCGCTGATGTTGTGACCTGCCCCTTGAAGATCCGATAGAGTTTTCGAGAGAACTCCAGCGTCCCCACCACCTTTGAGGCGGACATCAGCGATTTCATCGGCATAACCTGCAAAGTCATCCCAACCAATGAGGCCTGCGATCCACTTAGCCAAAAGCCTGTCGCGACGAAATTTGAGCTTGAGGGACCTCTCGGCCTCCTGGAAGTATTGATCTTCCATTGCCTTTTCGCGGTCTCTTAAATCGGCCATTCTCTTCCTCCTGCGGAACGATCTTTAAAGATCGGCAATATTTCCGCCGCTGAAGTAAGATAACATAAGTAGACGCTTTGTGCCGCCCTACGACACGGCGATCAGAACGTTGGTCAAGACTCGAAGAGACAAGCGAAGTTGCCAAAGAGATCCTTGAAACGGAACGCCTTCAACGGACGCGAGGACCGTTGGTTACGTGAGGCTCGACTTGCCGTGGGAACGGGAATGGCGCCCCCTCGCCCGAGTAAAGCAACCGCGAAATATAGCGCTTGCCGCCATCGGCAGCTTGGCGGAACTGTTCGGCCCTTCTCAGGGGCTTTCTCTTGGACCGGCCGATTTGTGTTGTTGGCAATTACCCCGAGCATCTGCGGCTACGCCAGGTGCGGTCTTGGTCGCATTGGTGGTTGTTGTTTGACCTTGACGCAGTCCGAAGAATCTTTCTTGCCCTGGGAGTCCTTTGCAGTGTTGGATGTGCTGGTAGCTGAGTTGTCAGTGCCTGAGACGCCCGAAGTTGTAGGGACGCGGCTTTTGGTCCCTTTGTCAATTGGCGTATCATGGGAACCTCTCGTCGCCGAACTTTGGCGAGAAGGGCGGGTTCCTCACAGCTCGGGTTCCTCACAGCTTATGTCCGCTCCGTACCAAGCAGGGTAATGCTTCGTTCACGGATGCTTTCCGACCGTACGCCATCGGCAGCCAGCCGCTGGCGTCCATGACCTCGTCGTCTGTAAGCTATGCTGGATAGGCTCTGCCGCGAGCACGGCATCGAGAGGGACAAGGAAGCCGTGATGCGCCTGGCTGCGATCATTATCGAGCTCTACCGGCAGGGCGTGTGAGAGCCGGAGCAACTGGCAATGTTGGCCGGAGCCCCACACGTGAATAATCGTCGTATTGTCCTGCTTCACTCCAGCCTCCCCGTCAAGCGGACGGACGCGCGAGTTGACGTACCGGCGACACCATGTCGCCGAGCCGCAGAAAAACCGGTTTCCTCTAGAGCATAGCTCTCCTCGATGATCTGCAGTTTGCGTTCTGTTGTCCAGCGTCGCCGCCGGACGTCACCGATCATCAGGTCAACCTGTCGAAACTCGTTAGACATAACCCTATCCTCAAGCCCGTAGTTGAGCCTTCCTGCTTATGCTGAGCGTCTGGTCGAAAGTGGGGGCAGTTCATTGGGCAGGATAGCCTAGAATAATCGTGCCGCCACTCGCGTGGTGGAACTACTCCTAAATGGCACGGATTTGCCCCGCTACTTGATGCGGGGCCTCTTTTGGTCTGTACGCTACCGCACCGGAACACAGTTTGTCTTGACGATTGGGCCGTCGGGATCGCGTGGTCGATCTCTTCCGGTCCCTTCCGTTACCTCAAACGGAAATCCGCGATTCCACCTTAGCCAAGCTGCCCCGCATTGGCGGAGATCGTGCGGTTAAGCTGCGGTCCGCTCTTTTTCATTTATCGAGGCGCGCGAATGTTCTGGGATTTCTTCACGATTGTTTTGATCTTCGCCACGTTGTTTGTCGGCCGCGAAGCTCAAATTGTGCTTGCCAAGGTGCGGCATTCAAACTGGCGCAACTTCACATTCCGTTAGAATTCGGCGCCCGAGATACACGCAACGCCTCGGATCGAAACGCGCCCGGTTCATATTAACCGGCCGCTACCCATGCCGTCAGTGCCCTTTTGAGCGACTAGCGACCAATATGCATTCGCCATCGTCGGCAGCACAGGCGGGGCGTTGTCCGTCGTTGCCTGCAGTGCGATCCATGCCGAGCCGTTGTCCAGCACGCGTCACGCGTGGCATAGACAGTTGCACCCGAGTAGGCGCCGCGCCAGTTGATGCCGAGATCGCCGACCGGGATGGTAAAGGTGATTTCGTAGGGATCGCCCGCCTCACCGCTTCCGGTCACGTCCATGCTGGCGTTGGTTCCAGGTGCGCCGGTAACGACCGGCTCGAACGTCACGGCAGGCGCCGGACCTTGCGGGCCAGTGCCGTAGCTGAATGGGCCCCGCCAGTCGCCGGAGGTCGAGAAGCCTTGATGTAGAGCCGCGCCGGGTTGACGTCGTCAACCAGGAAGGCAAACCCCTCGGTCGATCGTCGTAGGTTGCCTTGTCGGCGAGATCCCCGTTCGCCTCATAGCGATATAGCGTCCCGGCCTCCAGACCGACTGCCGCCGGCGACATTGGCGATCTGCCATGCCGTGCCGGTGCCGACAATCGCAGCACTGCCGCGCTCCTGCACGATGAAGACGACGTTGACTTGGCCGTCGTACTTGTTCGGGTCCGCCGCGATGACGTGATAATCGACCCCGTCGGCCGATCTGATGTCACCGACTTGGGGCACGATCGCGAGACCGATCGATGAAATGTAAATCTGCCAATCGGCCGTGGTGATGACCGTGGCGTCGATTTATCGCTCACCATACGTCATCGGCACGAGCTTGGCGATGTAGCTCGTTTTCGTGTGCCCTCACCGCCCAAAGGACCGAGTCCGGAGGCGTAATGCGCTTTACGGTGCCCGTCTGGCCGTATTTCGATATGAGTTGCTGGGCCGTGGCTTGCATGCGGGCGTAGTCAAATCGTTTCATATTGCACCGCACATTAATTTAGTATTCCCTTGTGCAACTGCGAAATTGTGGCATCCTGCAAGCCGCAAAGGGGAGTGCCATGACAGCAGAGCTATACTTTTTAGGTAGACCGCACCCAACCCACATGAACTGCCGGCAGATCGTCGAAGCTGCCATGCTTGAGATGATCGAAAAGCTGCACGCAAAAGGCCTCCTGCGAGCCGACGTGGCCCTGGCCCTCGCCGACGCATCCGAAGACTACATTATGCTCTTGGCCAAAAAATAAGCTTGGCACTCACTGACAATTACCTGAGTATTCGCGGCAGTCAGGCGTATACTGTATGATCGTTCTCACAGTGAGGGCGGCAGAAGGCCTGCACAACGCGCCCCTCTAGTGTGGGTCTCCACCAGGTGGATCACACGACGGCGATTCCCAGCAAAAGCGGCGGCCAGCGCGTGTGCCATCTTCGCCCGTTGCCCTTCCTTATCCACCGATGTTGATAGTTAAACCAGAACGATTATGCGCCATGATGAAGGAGCTGGAGGCCAGTGGGCTTGCCAGTTCTGATCAGCATCCTGATCATCTTACTTCTGATCGTGCTGGCTCTTTATCTCATCAACCGGAAGCGTCGCCTTAACGGTTGCAGTGGTAGTTGCTGGCATGACCAAGCTTCCGCTGACCGATCTCACGCCTCGTCGCTATAAACGTCACCGCTTTCCTGCCGAGATCATCGCCCATGCGGTGTGGCTGTACTATCGATTTCCGCTGAGCCTGCGTCATGTCGAGGAACTGCTTGCCGAGCGGGGCATCGAAGTCTCGTTTCAAACAGTATCGGAGTGGGCTTCCAAGTTTGGCCGCGAATACGCGTTACAGCGTTATCGTCCGACAAGATGGGTCAAATTCCTCTAACGATCCTGATCCGAGTAGTATTACGCTAGCGGAGGTGATCCATGTAAATTCTCTTCGCAATCGAAATATGGCTCACTTGTCGTTGTAGCGCTCGAGCATGCGACGTAAATGCGCGTTCTGCTCAAGCAGTTTTGCAGAGAGCTGCGATCTGAGGTCCTTAATTTCGAGGTCCAGTTCAGTGGCCTCATCGAGGAATGGTTTCTCCACTGCCGCTGGCTCTTCCGCCACTTTTTTGACGACGGGTGGTTCCCCGCGGTTTTTCCGCGCCCGAGCAGCCTTTGCCCTTTGCTTTTTAGGACCTCCTGCCAAGACGGCCGCACCCGTTTCACCTTCGGCAGCCTGAATGACGGGTGGGGCCGTCAAAGGTTGGTCATGACCTTCTAAAGCGCCGCCTTCTGCCGGCTCGGCAACCAAAGGACCGGACTGCTCCACCCGCAGGGGTAGCTCGGCCGCCGCACCAGCAGAATCCCGATGTCCGCTCGCTTCATTCTCGTCAACGGTCGACTTAGATTCTACAGCGGCTTCTAATTTGGCCCGCAGAGTTAGGTCCGGCTGGTGTTCCTCTGCCCGTGAATCAGGTATCGCCACGATTTGATCGGCCGGTCCGCTCGCTTCTTCCACCTTACGGCGCGACGCAAAGTCCTTGATTAGCTTCCACGGTGATCTCATCCTCATCTCCCGACTCGTTTTCTTAATCCCATAGTATCGAGCGGGAGACTGGGCTTGCAATGCGAGCCCAGTCTTTAGTCGTGAAGTGGCTTTAAAGCGGCCGATGGCGGCTCTTGATGATCAAACCAATCCGAGCTTTTTGCGGAGGTCCGCGTTCTCGGCGCGGAGCTTGTCGGAGAGTGCCTTACGCAGCTTCTGGTTCTCTTCTTCGAGCTTCAGAAGATCTGCAAAGCCGTCCGTTTCTGCCGGGGCTGCCTCGACTCTCTGCGGTGAAGGCTTGGAAGACTGAGCCTTCGAAACCTTAGGCTTCTTTGGAGGAACAGGTGCCTTAGTGGCTGGTGCAACCGCCGCTGGGGTAACAGGCGCACTGGACGCTGCGGTTTTTTTCCCCGGACCGCCGGTCTTCTTCACCGAAGTATCGGCAACCGCTTCAGCGGCGGCCTTGAGCTTCCGCGGTGCGCGCGCCTTCTTTTCTTTTGTCTTCGAAGACGCATCTACGGACGCGGTCTCGACTGCAGGGGTTGGGTTCGTATCATCAGTCATCGGTTAAATCCTTGCGGTTAGTAAAATCGTTCGACGGCATCAAGTCGCTGTCAATATTCGTTCAAGATTATTTCGAACTTATTGACGATGGTTTCAGCTTGTTTGGCCAGTCACCTCGCCTCATCAGTCCGATGACTGCCGACCCTATTAATGAATATTGCTGCCTGCCGTCGGATGAGATCGAAGCGGGCGAGCCTAGATGGAGGAATAAACGAAAAGTTAAGAGCTGGCGGATCGTTGGCGTGATCTGACCCGCCTCCATTCCGATGGTTGTCGCCCGTGATAGATTACGCGCCAAACAACCGCCTATCCCAGAAGACAGGCCGGTGTAAACATCAACGGTGCCACCAACGACCGCGGCCATTACCGCGACCGTCCGTGGGTTCGCCATTACCGCGGCGGGCAGTCCTGCCAATACGGCAATGGCTCCCGAAACGAACGCACCGAGCGGACCGTGGCAGGCGACGATGTTGACCGCTTATTCCGGACCGCTCTCGAGCTATAGCGTGCCGGCGGTAGTCGTCAGGGATTTCGCCAACAGCCGCGCCGTCGACTTCGGAATTGGCGGCTCAGATACGAGCTATCAGTTTTCCTATATGAAGTCCGTGGGCGGCTCTGGCTTCGATCGGTTTCTCGGCGAAACGACGGCGGATCAGGAGCTTGGCCTTCCGCCACCTGCTGAGCCCCTCTGGTCTCGCCTGACTTACGATGGGACCAATCTCACCCGGACGGCCCTTTCTCGCGACGGTGAATTTTTTGCCAATGCCTATTCGGCAGTTGCTGAGGAAAGTCTGACGCATTTGGACAAGGTTGGTCCGGGCGTCTTGTTCATCCAGCCTGCGCTTCCTGAATACTCGACGGACGGAGGACTAAGCTTATACCCAGTCCCAAGTGAGCTTCTTGGCGAAGGTGCCGTGCACAATTACGCGCGGGGGTGGACCATGAACTTGGGGCAGCCGGACGTTTCCAAGTCTTGATGCGAAGAGAGGCTTTTAGCATGTCAATGTGCCCAGCTATAGCCCCTTTGCGATGCACGGCGAATGGCCGACAGCGCCTGTTGGACTGCATATTTGTCACCGGCTTTCACGAGCAGGCTCAACGAGGTCATTGCGACAACCTCCAATACCGTTATACGGCCCTCTATCTCGCCCATTGACGGAATGGCCAAGTTCGCACCGTTTCCACTGCCATCACGTTTGGCATTGTACATTGCTAAAACTCCCTTTGCGGCGACCGACCGCACCATTGTGGATGGGGCATTTGGCGTGGCGTGCGAGCACCGCGCTCGCAGCCAAAGCAATTCGCTCAGGGGGCTACCACGTCAGACGGTTTGCGAACGATGTCGAATGAAGCCTGGCCCTGCAGGGCTTTACGAGGGCTGAATGCAAGGCCAGAGGGCCGCGGCGTCTGAAAAACCGCACTACCCACTACTTAAACATCGCTTGTGCCGGAGGGTTCCACGTTTCTAAGCGCGGGTCAAAAAAAGCTCCGACGAGGCAGGGCAGTTATCGATGAAAGGACCGCGCGGCTTTCCGTGAGGGCGACGGAATGTCATAGAGCTGGGTTACCTCTGGATGCGGCGCAGGTGGTTACAAGCTGCGATATCCCCCGTCTTCGTGCTTGAATCGACCGATCTGGTTCTGTGCCTTGAAGTAGGCTTTTCTCCAAAGCGTGAAGTGCACAGGATCATTCTTGGGATTGTAGGGGTTGTCCCCTAGGTACATGCCGGTCTTGGGCGCCAGCGAACCCGTGTGTGGCTTGCCAGTGGCTTGCTTCGCTTTCCTCGGCCATTATTGTGGAAGCCTCCTTGGGCCGCAGTACCGTACGACGGAGTTCTGTCGGAAGACCTTGGATCGCATAGCGACGAAGTGGACCGGCGTAAGCAGCGGCCTCTTTCTTGGGTTTCCCGAAGTGTCGATCAAGCTGGATAGTAAAGTCGGCGGGAGCCGTCATTCCCTCTCGAAAGAGGCGGATCATCAGCTTGGTTGCGAGATTGAAGCGCCGAGGCTGTGTAAGAAGTATATCGTCGGTATAGCCGGCATCGCTCAAAACGCCGTGCAGCATGTTCATATTGTCGTCAGTCAGATTTTGCGTGGAAATTTCGGAAGACATCACGTCCTCCTTTGGTTAGGGCTAGGGGCCTCTGACCCCCCTTGAAAGCAGCGCCCGTTCACAAACTGCTTCCGACATGAATATGGGCAGTAGGTGTCGGCGGCACAAGGCCTTCCGGGCAGCTGCACAAGTTCCAACTGTCCGTCGGCCGCTACCGCTAATGCTGAGGGCTTCAGTGTCGCTTCACCGCCGAACTGCATGATGAGCACCGCCTCCCTTCAGGTGAGCTCGTCCGCGGCGTCATCAATGGCTGCTGCCGAATGAGGTTGCTCTGTGGTCGCAACGAGCGCAAGGTAAGACATCAGCAGTCACTGTACGGGCCCTGCTGCTTGGGGGCGTGAAACCCTAGCCCCAACAAAGGAGGACGCGATGTCTTCCGCCACCAATCAGTTCTTCGATGTCGCCAACTCAAGAATGCTGGATCGCATTTTGCGAAAAGCCGGCTTTCGCGGAGGCGAAATATACGCGATCGACGATCGTGAGATCAACACGACCAGTTTCCTCATTCAATGCTTCCAGATGGGGATCATTGACGAGACCGCACTGAAATCCGCACTGAAAATTCATCTCGCAACGCAGCTGAGCTCAGGCCCGCTTCCCTTAGCCAGGGAAGACGGTTCACTTGCCAGATGGCAGGACGATGGTGGCGCTTCGCTGAAACCATACAGGATTGCCCGATATACGGCAAAACACAGCAGCGCACCATTGCGACCGGAAGGCCATCGTTTTCCGAAAGCCACGCTGCCGGAATGATCGAAATATGCCGCCCTTCCGGGCGAACAGGGCAGGTCCTCGGCACTGACGTCCCTCAACAGTAGGCCCGGGCAATGCAACCCCCTGGTTATTGCGTTTGTCCCGGATCAAGCTATTTCAGACTACGGCCGAGATCCGGGCCCGATTGCCGTCGCGCTTCCTTCGCGATGATCTCGTTCCTTAGGGTTTGCTGCGCCACCTTGAGCTGCCTCATTGTAGGAAGCCGCTCGTGAGGGGCGGCCACGCTTTTTTCCTCGCCTCGGTCTTCCGTTGACGCTTGTTCGGCGACGGCCGCTCTGTCGGATATGTCAGCCTCCTGCCGGCGCAAAGCAGTTCGAGCTTCGCGAGCTTGCACGATCAACTCTTTCGTGGTCGGGCCAGTTGGCGGCTGTTTTTCGATTGCGTTGCTTTGCCTGCTTCTAGTGAAAACTGCTGGCTTGGTTATGTCATCCTTGGGCATGGGTACTTTCATCCTTCCTGTGCCTCTCGATCGGAATCCCACTGGCAATCCGAGCTTCCAATGACCGTCGGCCACGGTCGGAGCCAATGGCAGTATCGTCGGGGATTTCCTCCTTCCGGCCGTGCCAGGCACAACAGTGAATAGGTCGCATTAAGCAACGTTGGCCAAGCGTTGGCATCCCATCGGATTGCAAAGAGGAAGTCGCAAAGGTGCGCGCGGTGTCATTTCTTCAACAGGCTCGTCGGGTTGGCGGCGACCTGCAGATCCGGTTATCGCTGGCAGTTCGGAGCGGGCGCTACGACGCTCGTCGCTGTGTGCTTTCCGCTTCCGGCCTCAGCCAGCGCTACCGAGCGCAATCTGACACGCCTGTGCAAGATCTGAGTTGGGCTCGCTGCTCCCAAGCGGTGTTGCCCAGCCTGCCTTTTTAATAACATCGCTGCGGCCGTATGTGCTGGCTGCCTTCAGCTCGGCCATGATCTTTGCCGATGCCGGATCCGCCTTTGCACGTTCGAGGCAATACGGTGTTAACGCCGCGGCAATCGCTGAGGTTCGCTCGATTCCGGCTGCTCTTTGGGCACCGTTAGTGGTCATCCACCCGCCCCACGAGAAGCCCACGACCGCAAGGGCTGCCGCACCGCACGCCGCACCCCAGAGGGCAGGACGAATCCAAGTCATATGTTCCATGACCATATCCAATCTTTGGAAGAGCACGCACTGTCGCGTGGAATTATCAATAATAACACACGAAAGGGATGGAAATTCCGAATATTATTATATTCCTTCTAACATGTTGAATTTGGCTAATACTATTTTTTTCTCCTCAAGGAGATAATATATCGTGACCTCATTGGTCTTCGTTAGGTTTTAAGGTTCGGCGCGCCAAATCAAAATTATAGCCTGACCCACCGCAATTGAGATGTGTTTTGAAGTTCTTTTCGGGGGCCGCATGCCCAGCTGCTTTGCCCGTCCTAATCGCGACCCAATTAGGGCGTAATGATAATCGGTCGTCGTTTGGCCGCTATGGCTTTCCGCGGTGTCAGAGACCCTTGACCCGCCATCCTCCCGAATTCCGATGGGCAACGCCCGGTGCTGCTAGCCGGATGACGCGGTTAACCCGCTTTCCGTCAGCCAGTAGTGAGACCGCTTTCATTCGGAGATTATCGCCATGTCAACGCGCACAACGAATACCATCGTTCACTTCTCTCAACCTTTTGAACTGCCGGATATCGATGGAATCCATCCGGCAGGTGATTACAAGATTGTACGGGATGAGGAATTGATCGAAGGGCTTTCACAACTGGCCTATCAGCGTGTCGCAACGTTCATT
This sequence comes from Rhizobium sp. SVR5-9E, assembly GCF_056755095.1. NCBI lineage: Bacteria > Pseudomonadati > Pseudomonadota > Alphaproteobacteria > Hyphomicrobiales > Rhizobiaceae > Rhizobium > Rhizobium sp. SVR5-9E. The sequence goes on from NZ_JBNDHS010000058.1 coordinate 15,697, forward strand.
CATCTGCCGTCGATTTCTGACGGCAGCCGCATGCGGCAATTCGTCAGAATAGATCCTACTCTTCTCGAACATTTATTGAGCGCGACGCCTTCACACGGGGAGCACGCATCATGAACGCATTGGAAAAGAACTCACTGGAAAAGCGAAAAAGAGCGCTGGAGGAAAAGTACTTCCTGGATGCCGAAATGGCGTTCAAGGTGAACTCTCGTCGAGACCGGCTTCTGGCCCAATGGGTGTCCGAAATGATAGCATTACCGATGTCGAAGCCTAAGTCGCCGAAATCATCGACGTTCGCTTCACAGCAGCGGGAGACGAGGGCGTGGTAGCAAAAATCCTCGCGGATGTTAGATCTGGAGGTAAGGTTTTGGACGAGAACGAGCTTCGAGACCGGATGGACAAGCTGATGGCGAGTGCAATAGAAGCAATCGCCGTTCGCCCTTGAGATGCCTGGTTCCTAAGCCGGCTGATGCGCGTTCACGCTGCGCGGCTTGATCAATGGTGCGCGAACCTGCCGCAGCGGGCGACTTTAAGATCCGTATGGTGCGCGAGAGCCTTGTTTAAAACCCATTGCGGGCGCATGGTGTCGTATCGGCAGCATTTGAAGCGGGCGCTGCCGCAAGAGGGTTCTGCCCTTCGCCCCAATCAAAGGAGGACGTGATGTCTTCCATAATCAATCATCTTCGCGACTACGGCTACGACACAGCGATAAGAACGCTGGTCGTGCTGAGCTTCGCCGTCGGTCTCTATGTGATCCTGGAGGGCTGGCTGCGGTGACGATTTTCTCTCTTGGCGGAGCACGCACCATAAGCAGCGAACGCTCGACACTGCGGCGAGTTCTCAAGCGCGCCGACTACGCCACATCCGATATGCAAGCCGCAGAAGGGCCAGAACATCACGAGGAAGTGGTGATCATTCGCCGTATCGAGGCGGGCACCATCTCGTTGAAGGGCTACCCCGCCTCAATATCGCGCCAGAAACGGGCAGATCCGGATGCACTTGCATCTTGGGAGAATGAAGGAGGAGCAACCGGTGCGGCTGTGGAAGTTCCAAAAAGCAACGGAGAGCCCCAATGATTTGGCGCAGCGACCTTGTCAGCATGGATCGATTCCACAGAAACTTATCCAGCCCGGACCAAACGATTGTTCGTTCCAAGGCTACTACGGCGGAAGAGAAAGTTGACCGGAATGAAAAGACTTCCCGGCTTCGCCGCGAACGTTTGTCGCGCCAGCGTCAAGCCTTTCCGAGCCCGCCATGAGAACAACCGAAACCGAGATCAAATTTGCGGATCCGTTCGTCATCGGATCCCTGGTTGCGCCCTTGGCGGCTGGGATGTACCGGCTCAGCATGGATGAAGAGCTGATCGATGGGACCTCGTTTGTCGCTTACAGAAAGGTCGCCGCTTATCTCGTACTACCATCAATCGAAACACCTGCCGTTAGACGACAACAGTTGCAAGTCTCCCACGCGGAGATTGACGCCGCGCTGCTGAATGACAAGAAGATCGCCCGATAGCCCTTCCCAAACTGGCCCTACGGCTCTCGGGCGTTGCTACGCCAGAACATCTGGGAGGAACGTGCCATGGGTGAAGCCGATCGCTACTTCTGGAAGCTGCCGAAACGCCGCCGACGTTCATATGATCTTGACTTAGCCGGAGATCCGGCTTTCATCTCGGCATCTGCTGTATCCCTCTCCACCTCAGCACTTTTTGCATCACTCATGATGCATCTCGAGCAGAAGGGCATTTTGTCCGCCGAGGACCAGCGGGAAATCTATGAACTCGCGGTGGACTTCCTGGAAACCGATGAATACGACGCCGGGGCGACGGAGCTGGGGCGCGCAGTTATCGAAAAGCAGTTTCGACCGCGTCGGAAGGCGTCCTAGCACCTTTGGACTAGTTGGCTGTGGTTTGGTCTCTTGGCATTCTGCTACCAGGGACACACAGACCGTGGTTCTAATACCACAGGGGCTGCCCTGTGGTATTAGGTGCGACAGGGCCCGCCTTTGAACTCTTTGGGACGGCCCTGGTCGTACGCCAGCATTAGCTCCGCCGCGCCAATTTTCGTTGAGTGCTCTTCCCGGATGCGGTCTAGCTCGGTCATTCTTGCGCTCCATGATCAAAGTTATTTCAGGTGAGGAAACGAACTATGGCGCAAAGCGATGACCAGGGCCCGGAGTGGTTTTTTCGTTGGGTCGGCTATCACGACGCCAACAGGGGAATGGCTCGGTTCCTTGGAGCTGTTGTCGCTTTTATCATTGTGTTTGGCACCCTCTTGTGGTCGATCTGGCCAATCTGATGAGGCACGCCGAATGGCTTGGTGGGGTAGCGTCGCCTTAACTTGCGTAGGGTACAGAATGGTCAGGAGGGACCGGCTTACGCAGCGATTGACAAAGTTAATTCGCGCCAGGTGGCCATGGCGGCGGTTCGCAGTTTGCGATGTTCAGCGGTGCTCGTCCGGTTGCGGTGATGATGGAAGAGATTGGAAATCGGGCCGTGGATGGAGCCGAAGCGCTGGCATTGTCGTGCCGACTTGAACCGCATCATGCCTCGCTCCCGTCGTCGCACAGCCAGATGCGAGTTCTCCGCGCGGTTGTTGAGACCCTTGCAAACGATGCTCGACGCCCGGCATCAACGTCTTCTTTGCTGCAGAATAGGAGCGGAGCTTGTCGGTGATCATGACACGCGGCGTGACGCCCTGGCCCTTCAGCAGCTTGCGCATCAGCCGAAGAGCCGCTTTCCTGTTTCGGCGGCTTTGGATCGGAGCATCGAGAACGGAGCCATCGGCATCAACGGCGCGCCAGAGCCAGTATTTCCTTCCCTTGATGGCAACGACCATTTCGTCGAGATGCCACTTGTCGGCAAAACTGCCCCTGGATCGACGTCGGAGGGAACGAGCATATTCGCGGCCAAACTTGGAAGCCCACTCCGATACTGTTTGAAACGAGACTTCGATGCCGCGCTCGGCAAGCAGACCTTCGACGTGGCGCAGGCTCAGCGGAAATCGATAGTACAGCCACACCGCATGGGCGATGATCTCGGCAGGAAAGCGTGACGTTTATAGCCACGAGGCATGAGATCGGTCAGCGGAAGCTTGGTCATGCCAGCAACTACCACCGCAACCGTTAAGGCGACGCTTCTGGTCGATCTCCGGCTGCAAGCGGCCAACCCTGCTATTCTTGCATTCCGAAAACGCTTACCGGCGCCTCCAAGCCCCTGAGAGAATGTGACCCAAGATCAACAAATTGCTTCGATGCGCATGCTATTTTGACGAACTCGGATGAAAGCAGCACCGGCCGTTTGATCACTTTAGTCAGTTCCTCCAGCCGCGACGCCACATTGACCGCAGGGCCGATGGCGGTGAAATCCAGACGCTTCCGCGAGCCGATATTACCGTACATAACATCGCCTACATGGACGCCAATCCCGTACCTCAGTTCCGGTTTCCCGCTTTCCGCAAGTTTAGCATTCAGGACGCTCATCCGCTCTCTACCGTCGTAAATCGCCTGAAGCAGGTCTGCACACGCGTTAGGGTTGCTGAGCGGGAAGATGGCCAGGAGACCGTCGCCCATGAATTTCAATATTTCACCTCCGCGAACCTCGACGGGTTCGCATAAGGCGTCAAAGTATCCATTGAGGATGTCGATGACATCGTCACGGGGCCATAGGTCGGATAGCGCGGTGAAATCGCGCAAGTCGCAGATCATAATAGCAGCGTTCACAGTCTTGCCACTACCACGCGTTGTTGCTCCCGCAAGGATTTCCGCGCTCGCGTGTGGTCCTACATAAGTTTCCAGGAGCGTGCGGGCCATCGCGTTCTTCATCCGGATTTCGCTAGCCAAAGCAAGCGCAGGCAACAGATCCATGAGATAGGCTATCTCATATTCGGAGAAGCCACCCTCTTGCTTGGTTGCGAAAGTCACAACATGCCGTCTTCCCAATGTATGCTCGATCGGCCAGGCCACATAGTCGGTGAAGCCGTCCCGCTGAAGCTCTTCGAAAAGCGGATATCGGACGAGATCGCTGTCACCGGCATGAAGGTGTTGTCGGACCACTGATGCGCCATCATATATTTCCGTAGCTGGTCGACGGAGAAACAGTTCAGTAGTGTCGACGTCGTAATCGAAGGTGTCGATATTCGCTTCTCCGATACCCGGCAGCCAAAGGATACGGGCACCTTGCCATTGTGGGTGCTGTATTCTCAGATGAAGCGATGACCTGGCTACTGGTATCCCCGCGGCTACCAAACGTTCACACATTTCGACAAGTAGATTATCAAGGAAACGCTGCGAACTCGTTTCGTTCATGAGCCAGTCGAGGACTGGTCGTCGTTCACGGGGCCATGTGCCAATGCTCTCAGGTGACGGGAAATGCGAAATGATAGTCATCAGAATCCTCCGAGGCACGCACTTTAAGCCCGTTGCGAAGGACGGGGAAGACGATATCGTCGACATTGTGAAGCCGGGCCATCGTCGAGTGAAGTAAATTAACAGCGCTTTCGCAGAACAAGACAATTGTCGGCACCGGCCCTTTTTGGGGCGTCCGCATAGCGTTCCGCTAGCAAGATCCGATAACTGCGTTCATCAACGGTTACAACCTCTCGCCGTCAGCCGACGTCCCCACGCTTGCCTTGATAAAGCGCGGCTTTCAATAGTCCAGCTAGCCAATCCGACGCTAATCGCGTTGAGCCAGAGCTTCGGCGAGTGGTGACTTGCGCGTGTTGCGGACACTGTGCTCTCACCGTGTGCGGATGCTAGCTATCAACGGCACTGATATTGTGACTGCCTCGCGGCTAACTGCACCAATAAAGGGTCGTTGGGTTCTCAACAAGAATACGCTGTTCGATGCCGCGATCATTGATCCAACTGCGGAAGAGGCCCAACAGATCTTTCATTTCAGGTTGCCGGGCAGGATAGCGGACGAAGGGAAAGTCCGATGCCCAAACTAGCCTGCGATTTTCAGCCATGATGAAGGCGTCATGGAATGGCCGCACCTCGGCAAAAGAGGCATCACCGAACTGCCGCCGACATACCGCGAGCTTGATCCAGACCTTTCCATCAGAAACCAAATCCAGCAAACGCTGAAAGTCTCTATGTTCGACGCCGAGTGAAACATCGAAGCCGCCCATATGATCGAGCACGATCGGAATCCGGCAGGCCTCGATGCGAGACCATTCGGAGAGAACGGTCGCGAGCGGAGCCCAAATCTCTGCATGCATATCAAGCTGTGCAAGTTTCGGCGCCAAGCGTTCGAATAGCTGCTCCAGCGGGATGGTACCGGGTATTCTCGATTGGTCGACAAGTCGGGTTTCGACAAAACGAAGCCCGCGTATCCGGCTTCCTTCATGCTCGCGAGGTCTTCGATGCTTGTGGAGCCATCTGCGACCGCGATACCCCTGGCTTGGTCTTTAAGCTGCTGCAACGTCGCCGTTAGCAGCGAGAGATCTTGTCCGTAAGGTATCGGCTGTACAAATATGAAGCGCCTGATACCCTCGCCCCGCGCGGTCTCCCGTAAGCTGGATAGCGGCGCGTATGGCGGCTCATAAGTCGCGGTATTTGCAAAAGGATACGCGCTGACCAAGTCGAAGACATGGACGTGACAGTCACATATATCCATACCGGACATTCGGTCGCGGATCGCTGCTTCCCTGCTCATCATTCAGCCTCGTATTCAACTGATGTTCCTGTGCCTCTTCACGGGATCGTTGTCGAAGTGTCGACATAGTCGGCGGCGTTGTGAACCCACCCTTTTTCGATAAAATCGCGGCGGGCCGGCGCAAACACGTCTATCAGGATGTGGTCACCGGCGCCGACGCCTTCACTGGTGTGAAGAAGCCGTGGCGGTATGATGAGCATGCTGTCGGCTGAGGCCGAGATATGCCGATCATCCTGCCAATTTGTTGCGTCGGCGTCCCAGGGCGCTCGGGTGTGATGAACAAACTCTCCCCTTATCGCAAGCGACCCTTGCTCAAAGTCTTCATGTGCATGAGGTGAGAACTTTGTACGATCTCGGGGGCCGGAATATTCGACCCAGTTGATGCTCATCGTGGCGCTCTGGAAAAATTTCAGCCGAGGATTTCCGGGCGGGAACGGAACGTCGTCCACGGCGAAAATCCGGATGACATCGGCCGCCTTGCCGATCGGCCGCATAGGCTCGCCAAGTGCTGCGACAAGGGCGTCGGCCTCATTGTAGAGCGTCGCGTTCAAGACTTCGCCTGAAACAGAAGGCTCGCGGCCGGTGGTCAAGGCGTAGACACGCCCCGTGCCGGGTGCGATCAGGTCGTACCGTCCCGCCGGAAGAATAGCGATGGAGCAGTCGGGTACGTTCGTGCGTATGCCGTCGATCGACGCTACGATGCCCCCCTCAGCGCAGATCAGGATCGTCTCGTGCGCGCTGGACTTTGGTGCACGGATCAAATTTCAACATTTTCCATCTAAGCGGCTGCGACCGACACCAGCGTGAATGAACCGGCATGCCGCATAAACAACGCCTCCCGCCGACATCGCATCGGCAAAATGAAATTCAAAGTGGCGAACTGGCGGGAGTATGAAGCGGATCTTCGCCGTCGCGGCAGCTTAACCCTGGGGTTGACGCCGGAGGCGCTGTCGGGTTGAGCTGCACCGCGTCGAACGACACGCGGTGGTCAGCGGCATTACTCTGATCTCGCCATCGAGACGACCTTGATGTTGGGCATAGCGTTCGGACTGCGGCTGCGCCAAAGCGAAGGGCTTTTGAGTTCGGTGCTTGCGCTGATGGGATTGGATCTGCCCGTGCCCGATCACACGACCCTCAGCCGACGGGCAAGAACCTGGAAACCATCTGACAAACGACGGGTTGAGCCAGATGCTCCACTTCACGTGCTGGTCGACAGCACCGGGCTGAAGATCTATGGCGCAGGCCAATGGCTTGAAGAAAAGCATGGTGCCAAGTCCCGCCGTGGCTGGCGCAAGTTGCATCTGGCGCTTGATGCCGACAGTGGCGAAATCATTGCGCATGCGTTGACTGATCAGGACACCAGCGATGCCTCGCAGGTGGCGCCGTTGCTCGACCAGATCGACGATGAGATTGGCCGGTTCACCGCCGATGGCGCCTATGATGGGGATCCAACCTACAACGCTGTCCTGCGCCACAGTACTGAAGCAAAGATCGTCATTCCACCGCGCGCAACGGCCGTGGCAAGACAGGAGGCTGAGCCGGTAAACCAACGGGATTGTCATGTCGCATCAATCCAGGCCGATGGTCGGCTAAAATGGCAGGCCTCCACCGGCTATGGCAAACGGGCTTTGATTGAAACGGCAATGAGTCGATACAAGGAGATCATCGGGCGTCGCCTGCGGGCACGTTCTTGCCCCACTCAACTGACAGAGGTGGCCATCGGCGTCGCCGTTCTCAACCGAATGCTCGCCTGCGGACGCCCGGAATCCGTCCGCGGCAAAGCGAAAGCAAACCTGTCTGAAGAGAAAACGCAAGAGATGTTCTGATGCCCGAAGCCGTTGTCCACAGGTGAGGCGTTCTCACTTTGGAGATTTCTGCTATCGTCCGCCAATTACGAGGAGTAGGCGCCTGGTTGCAGCGCGTTTGGTTCCGGACGGTTTTTATAGGGCGAAGTCGTCTATGTATTTCGAGGGGCGGACGACCGTCGTCCTCCAACCCTGTCCGCCGTGACGCTCGATTATTCGTGCTTCCCTGGCAGGACTGAACTCAACACCTGCCGCACTGTGCCGCGAATGACACCTTTCTCGTTGGGATCGCCCTTCATCAGCGTCGTCGTGAGTTTCTTGACCTGCTCGAACGTGAGATGCGGCGGTATAGGCGGGACCTCGGGGTCGGTTTTGACCTCGAGCAGAACGGGGCGGTCGGAGGCAAGCGCGTCGTCCCAGGCGGGTCCCAGGTTTTCCGGGCGATCGACAAACAGGCCCTTGAGACCGATGAGCTCGGCAAACCGATGGTAAGGCACATTTGGAATGCTTTGCGAGGCCTCGAACTTGGGATCCCCCTCCATGACCCGCTGCTCCCACGTCACCTGGTTGAGGTCTTCGTTGTTGAAGACGCAGATGATGAAGCGGCGATCGGCCCAATCCCGCCAATATCTGGTGACGGTGATCAGCTCAGCCATGTTGTTCATCTGCATGGCGCCGTCGCCGACGAGCCCGACGACGGGGCGGTCAGGGTGGGCGTATTTGGCGGCGATGGCGTAGGGAACCGCGGCACCCATCGATGCCAGTCCGCCCGAGAGCGATGCCATCATCCCGGCCCTTATCTTGATATCGCGGGCATACCAGTTCGCGCAGGAACCGGAATCGCTGGTCAGAATGACATTGTCCGGCAGCCTGGACGATAGCTCCCATGCGACCAGTTGCGGATTGACGGGATTGGCTTCGGCATGGGCGCGTTTGTCGAGGAGCTTCCACCACGCAGAAACGTTCTTTTCGACGGTGTGACGCCACTTGCCGTCTTTTTGTTCGATCATCGGCAGTAGCGCCTTCAGCGTTTCCGCAGCATCCCCGACGAGATTGACGTCCATGGGATATCGAAGCGACAGCATGCCAGCCTGAATGTCGATCTGCACAGCCTTCGCCTGTCCTTCCTCGGGCAGGAACTCTGAGTAGGGAAACCCGGAGCCGATCATCAACAGCGTGTCACAGTCAAGCATCAGATCCCAGGAGGGTTCGGTTCCGAGCAGGCCGATCGACCCGGTAACCCAGGGCAGCGCGTCTGGAAGAACGGCCTTGCCAAGCAGCGCTTTCGCGACCCCTGCGCCAAGCCGATCGGCAACAGCGATCACCTCGTCGGTTGCGCCGAGTGCGCCGGCGCCAACCAGGATGGCAACCTTCTCGCCGGCGTTGAGAACATCGGCCGCGGCCTGTAGATCCTCCTCATATGGGAGGACCTTGGGTGCCCGATAGCCAAAGCCGGAATGAACGGTCCCGTGAACGCGCTCCGGCTCCTCATAGGGCAGCTCCTGCAGGTCATTGGGCAGGATGAGCGCGGTCACCGTGCGGTTAGCCAGTGCGATCCGCACCGCACGATCGATGAGATGACGGACCTGCGCCGGTGTGGACGCTTGATGGACGAAGTCACCGGCGACATCTTTGAATAAGGCGGCGAGATCGACTTCCTGCTGGTAATGCCCACCGAGTGCACCGCGCGCCTGCTGCCCGACGATTGCCAGAAGCGGCTGATGATCTGCCCGGGCATCGTACATGCCGGTCACCAGATGTGCGGCGCCAGGCCCTGACGTTGCGATGCAGACGCCGAGTTCGCCAGAGAACTTTGCGTAGGCAGAGGCCATGAAAGCGGCCATCTCCTCGTGACGTGCTTGGATGAATTCGATCTTGTCGCTGGCCCTGTTCAACGCTCCGAACACGCCGTTGATGCCGTCACCGGGATAACCGAACATGCGGCGGACGCCCCAGGCGTTAAGACGGGCAACAATGAAATCACCGACGGTCTGCGTCATGGAAAATGCCTCTCGATAGGTAGTCACGGTATGTGCCAACAAACCCCTGCTGCCCGCCTTGGTTCCGCTTGCGAGAAAGGGCCGGCCAAAACGCCGCAAGCCGGCGATGCGGCTGAACATGGGATCAGCCGCTCGATGTTCAAATTGGCCTCGGAAGTTTGATCCACATCAGCTGGGGAGATGTTCCATGTACCAAGGTGACAAATCTGCCTATACCGACAAGCAAAAGCGCAAGGCGGAACATATCGAGGGAAGGCTACGAAGATCGTGGCGTTTCCGAAAAAGAGGCCGAGCGCCGTGCCTGGGCCACCGTCAACAAGGAAAGCGGTGGCGGAAAGAAGTCTGGCTCCGGCCGCGGCCATACCGAAAACCATGCCTCATTCGAAAAGGGTGGACGCAACGGAGGTGCTGCGGCTGCATCGCGAACCAAGGAAGAGCGTTTTGCTTCGGCAAAAAAGGCGGCTGCGACACGGAAGAGCAACGAACGTCACGCACATCATTCAGCCTGACATAGCGTCGTCACCGATGCGCTGTTCCTTGAGGAGGCCTCCCATGCCGAAAAAGAAATCAAAGAAGTGGTCGCAGGACGTGACCGACAATAGCGATTAGACCTCGAGGGCGGCCTCTTCAAACAACGCAGCCCCAAGATCGCGGATTCGCTTAACATTCCGCCGATGTCGATGCTGACCTTCTACATCAATCGATCCGGCAAGCAGCTGTCCAAATCCCGTCTGGCGACACTTGACCGTGCAAAGGGCGAATTGCGCAAGGACTTCGGCAGGACGACCTCCCCTTCCCGCTGGATCCGGCCATTGATCGCCATCATCCAGGATCCGAGGACGATTCGCCGGCGTTTTTCAAAGGCCAGATGACGAGATTGGCCGGCCCGGACTCGTCCTCGATCGTAATGAACATGACACCTTTTGCCGATCCCGGCTTTTGCCGAACCAATACAAGTCCGGCGGTATAGACCCATGTCTGCCTTCAGGAACTGAAGGCGCCTGACGAGAAGTTTCCCCACCGCGAGATCGAGCGCGCCGGGTACGGCGCCATCTGGCACGGTCAGAAGTCCTGGACCGGCGTGGCGATCCTCGCCCGCGATCAGGAGCCGCGGGAAACGCGGCGCGGGCTGCCAGACGATCAACAGTCACAGCCGCTATATCGAGGCCGCCATCGACGGCATCGTCATCGGCTGCCTCTATTTGCCAAAGGGTAATCCAGCGCCCGGGCCGAAGTTCGATTATAAACTTCGCTGGTTCGAGCGCCTGCATTCCTAGCCGCCGAGCTGTTCGAACTCGATGTGCCTGTCGCCCTGGTCGGCGATTCAACGTCATGCCGACAGACCTCGACGTCTACGCGCCCGAGCGTTGGCGCGAGGATGCCCTGTTCCGCCCGGAGGTCCGGGCCGCGTACGCCGAGCTCATTGCCATGGGGTGGGCGGATGCCATCCGGCTGCTGCATCCCGAAGACCGGATCTACACGTTCTGGAGGTATTTCCGCAACGCCTTCGCCCGAGACGCCGGCCTTCGCATCGACCATTTCCTGCTCAGCCCGTCACCGCGCGAACGGCTGTTAGCATGCGGCGTCGATAAGTTTGCGCGTGCATGGGAGCACACCAGCGACCATGCCCCGGTGTGGATTGAACTGGATGACGGATAACATATCTCAAACGAGACGCGCCGCGATCATCACCAGGCGCCTCGGCCTTGCGACGGTGTCTGCGGACGAAATCAGAGGAGTGACGTAATGCCCGCTCAACAAGAATTCGACGCCGCAGATTTCGCGGATCGTCTGGCAGCGATGACGGACGAGGAAGTATTCGCCCTGATGGAGAAGCTCGAAGAGACAAGCGAGAGCATTCGTCCCGAAGATCGCAACGAAAGCGATGTCTTCGCTCAGATCGCCATGGTCGAGACCGCCATTGAGGATCGATTCCCCGGCCAGCTTCTGGCGCCATATAAGGACTGGCAGCAGCGGCGGACAGATATCTGAGGAGCGTTCATCGTGACAGAAAGACCCGACAACGCCGAACGATTGTTTCAGCATCTCGATGATCTTGTCGTCGAGATCATCAACCGGTTTGCGAGTGAAGGTAACGGAAAGGTAACGGTGATCGAGACCTCAGGAGGTCATCGCAAAGCGGCGACTTGCCTATGACCGCGATCCCGATCCAGCCGAAGACGAGGTCGAGGAGCCATCGAACGACTGGCCGTTAGCCGACACGACCGTGACGCGATCGGAAGGTTAGCGCACATGCTGCAAGCCAGCAATCGTCTTGACCCACGAAAAACATAAAGAGCCTTACCCGGACACAGCGGGAAGCAATGACAGTGATCGCCTTTTTCAGACGCCATCGAAAGGTGGCAATAGGCAGGCTCGTGGGTGACAAGCGGCTCTTGGAGAAAGTCGTTGAGCGCCTGGAAATGATGGAGCTGGTGGAACAGAATTTTATCGGAGGTCAGCCAAGGCTGCAGCTGACGATCGAGCCATCGAGGCAAAACTTCGGTAGTCTTTTCACGAAGGCTGGACTTGTCCCACCGGGCGCAATTCTCGGACTGCGTCCGCAACGTCGTGGGTGCTTCTCCGCCGACAGGAAGCGGGTCGCGCCGTAGCCGCGAAGGAACGGTACGATGCAGCGGTGCCCTGAGGCGGCGAGATTGCTTGCCACCTCGTCATCCGCATGCGCGTCCTAGGAGAATCCATGAAGCAGGATCGTCGGGACACCTTCTGCCGGGCCGAGTTCGAAGTATGCAATATCGAGCACACCAGCGCGCACGTGCTTCAAATCTGGATCCTTAAACATGGTTATCCTGCAGGCCGATTAATCATGCAACGCCCTTGCCGCCGGTAACGCCGTACACCTCGCCGTTGATGAAGCTGGCTTCCTGCGAGGCGAGGAGCACGAAGACAGGAGCAAGTTCGACAGGCTGGCCGGGTCGACCAAAGTCGCTGTCCTTGCCGAAGTTCTTCACCTTCTCGTCAGGCTGACCGCCGCTTGGCTGAAGCACCGTCCAGACGGGGCCGGGTGCCACGACATTGGCGCGGATGCCGCGCTCGATCAACTGCTTGGCGAGCGCCTTGGTATAGGCCACGATACCCGCCTTCGTCGTCGCGTAATCGAGCAGGATCGGCGACGGCTGATAGGCCTGGATGGAGGCGGTCGTAATCACAGCGGATCCTGCCGGCATATGCGGCACGGCGGCTTGGGCAATCCAATGCAGCGCGTAGAGGTTGGTCTTCATGGTCTTGTCGAAATCGTCCGTCGACAGCTCCTCGATGTTCTCGCGGTATTGTTGACGGCCGGCATTGATCACCAGGATGTCGAGGCCGCCCAGATCAGACATGGCCTTTTCGACCAGCTCACGGCACCACGCCTCTTCCTTGATGTCGCCGGGAAGCGCGACTGCCTTTCGGCCCTCCGCCTCGATCAACCGGATCACCTCTTTCGCATCCGCTTCCTCTTCCGGAAGGTAAGAGATCGCGACATCCGCACCTTCGCGGGCAAAAGCGATCGCCGCGGCGCGGCCGATCCCGGAATCGCCGCCGGTGACGAGCGCCTTCCGAGCTTGGAGCTTGCCGGAGCCCCGATAGCTTTCTTCGCCGTGGTCCGGTGCGGGGTCCATCTTGCGGGCAAGCCCGGGAGCGGCTTGCGGCTGGTCGGGGAACGGAGGCGCGGGATATAAGTTGCGTGGGTCGTTCAGAGAGGCTTTGTCGTTCATCATCACACCAAGTTCTGTTTTGGGCTGATTGGATCGTGGCAATTCGCGAACGCGGCTTGGGGATGTTTGTTCCTGGATCGCAACGCCGGGGAACTATCCGCGCAAGGATTCGTTCGTTTTGATCATCAACCAAGGAGGAAGCATCATGCCCCGAGGTGACAAATCGAAATACACGGACAAGCAGGAACGTAAGGCAGATCACATCGCCGAAAGCTATGAGGACCGCGGCGTTTCGGAGAAAGAGGCCGAGCGTCGCGCCTGGGCGACCGTCAACAAGGACGACGGCGGCGGCAAGAAGGCCGGCGGATCCGGGCAAGGAAAGCATACCGGTCACCCCGCCGCCCATAAGGGTGGCGAGAAGGGTGGAAAGGCCGCTGCATCTCGATCTGCTGCCGATCGCTCGGCATCGGCGAAGAAGGCTGCAGCAACCCGGAAACGCAATGCAGAACACGCGCATCATTAGATTGCCGTGCTGACACCGGGGCCCGTCGCTGGCACCTCTCGATCAGCCGATATCCCGGTGATCGAATAGCGAAGCTGATCGACAGGCGGGATGGAATGCTCCCATTCGCTACGCGCAGGTTCCGAGAGCACGTGGGCAGAGCCGGGTTCGGCAATCACCGAGATGCGCTCCCATCGCTCTCCGGCACCGCGCGTAAGCCTGAAGGTGCAGGGCGACAACAGAGAAACCCCGACAATCCGCCCGAAGACCTTTTTGTCTCGGTGCCAGCCGATCGGCGCACCGGGTGCATATTCGGTGATGAGAGCCTGCTGCAGTTTATCCGGCGCGATGCCGGCAACGGTGCGGCCGCTGGTGTTTTGTGCGGTGCGGCGGAAGGCCCGCCTCCAAAAGAGGCGAGCCCGAAGGCTTATCAGCGACTATATGGACGCTATTCGCGCGGCGCGCGGCGGCTGCCATCTTCCAGGCTGCCACGACGGCCGGCATCCCCGCCTCGAGACAAGCCGCCATGAACGCCTCCAGGGCAATGACGGCGGGCACGATACCGTTCAGCGCTCCACGGCAAGTTTTTACGGCGCGCTCGTGACGCTCACCGTGGCGCAGAGGCCATTCGTTTTCCAAAAAGTCGAGCGCGTCATAAACGCCTGTGAACGTGCGCTCCAATCCGCACTGCAGTCGGATCGTCGCCGGAGGGGTCCATGGAACATCATTGAGCGGCATTTTCTTCCTCCTTCCAATGCCACGAGTCTTCTCCTCGGAATGATATTGTAAGAGCAAGCCGCCGTTTCGTCTTCAGCGGCTGGTGGCAATCGATTTGGTTTTGGAAATTTCCGATTCAAGAGCTGCTGCGAGAAAAAATTGCTTGTTCTCGCAGACAAAAGGGTTTCCATGCTGCATGCAGCGGACAAATCGTCGGCTCCCCATTTTTCAAAGTCATCATCTCCGCATAGCCAAGAGGTGACAATGGATCCTAAGTCGATCCCGTTACATCGCCAGAAAGCGGGACGATGGAACGGGAGTATCCTCGACAGCCACACCGGCCGCCGAATTCGGCGGATAGTTCTCGATTAAAGCTTCGCGGTGGTCATTCCTTCATCACATACGGTCGGGGCAAGCTCAGTGCACGGCATGGCTGACCAAACGGAAAGGATGGACGGGTTGAACTGCGAGATCATGGCCGTCGCCTGCAGCAGCACGCGCTCGGCATTCTGCACATCGTCACGGGCCAGTTCGTCGGCATTGACGCGAATTGCCTGCGCCATGTTCGCCGAAAGTGCGGCGAAGTGGCGGTTGCCTTCGACATAGGCCTCGCGTGCGGTACCCTCCAGGGCACGCGCAATATCGGCAAAAACCTCTTCCCGTTCCTCAATGCTGAGGTCTTTGATAATTTTGATCTTCTCTTCCATATCGGTCTCACTCTGAACAGACGCGCGATGCTGACCGAGCTCATCAAGCCTCGGCGGCGAAAGAGCTAGGAAGAGAAAAATTCTGTTTCAAGACCTCAGTGAAGCCTGAACTCGCCCTCGACACGGCGCCATTCGTTCGGTCCCATCAGACGCTGATGGGTATAGCGGACGGAATGCAGCGGCCCGTCGAGGCTTTCCTGCCAGAAATCCAGGAACTTGTGCATCTCGGGAAAATCGGGAGCCAGATCGTAGTCCTGCCAGACATAGATCTGCAGAACGGATTCGAAATCTGACGCTCCAGATCCGATGAAAATTGCATGCTTCATCTCCGTTTCATGACACTCCGAAGGTGGCGCAAAATTTAGCCGCCATCAACGGATTTTTTTAACGCAGAACACCAGTTTGTTGTTCCTTTGTAGCAGGTTAGCAGCCATGTAGCGTGAGTGCTAATTTTTTGGTTCGCCCTCTTGAAATCGAAAAACCACAAAAATAAATTTTTCGCACGAACGCTCGAGTGAGGTTCGCACCCGCCCGGACTGGTCATCCGGTCCGGCTCGGGGATCAGCGTCATTTTCTTGTCCATTGGAGGAAAACATGTCGTTCCGACCGCTTCATGATCGCATTCTCGTCCGCCGGGTCGATTCCGAAGAAAAGACCAAAGGCGGCATCATCATGCCGATCCGGCCCTGCCCGCTGGCGCCGGCATGGACTACCAAGCTATCGAGACAGGCTCGCCTCACCGCCTGGGGCGAGCCACTTGCGGAGTATATATGAGCTTACCGTCGAAAGAAGAGGCCCGCCTGTGCGCCAGCGTCGTTAAAGGGATTGCCGGAGCAACAAGGATTACGGGCGACCCAACCTCTATCGGAGCGCTGACGACAACGGTCGCCAGACTGTTTAACAGGGGCGTGCGAGACCGCGACCTGCTTTTGTCAGAGGCGATGAGAAATCGCCGCCATACCGGTGGCTCGTGAAGAGCGTGGCGCGCTCCTTTGGCGAGCTGCGGAAAATGAACCCAGGTACCATCGATTTATCTATGGAGCCAGAAGATGAGAGAGGACATCAATAACCGTAAAACCAACTACGGCGCCGCAGCAGCGCTGAGCGCCGGGCATCTGCTTCAGCCGGCCGAACATTTCGGTCACCCTCGTGACGTGCTTGCGGCCGACCACATTGGCGATGACGAGAAGCGAGCTATTCTCGCATCCTGGGCGTCCGACATCTTCGCCATCGAGTCCATTCCGGCTCTTCGTCTTTATCCTGGTACGGATAAAGCCGTCTCCTATGATGAGATCATTGAAGCGCTGAAAACCTTGGACAAGCACTATCAGCAATCTGGAGAGCAAGGCTCTGCCAGTTCTTTCAATGTCCGCAGAGCCCATCGCCGTAGACCAGAAATGCGCCGGTTTGGCGGCTTTGGCCTGTGCAACTACCGGAAAGGAGATCGCCGCCGCCTGCCGTTCGAGACATAACTGCGGCTAACCTACCGCGTGCCTATTGAGGACGCGGGCATGATTTTCGACGACTCTTTGCTCGATTGAGGAGGTTTTGCCGATGAAGATCGCTCAGATCGCACCACTCGCCGAAAGCGTTCCGCCCAAGCTTTATGGGGGAACGGAGCGCATTGTTTGCTATCTCACCGAAGAACTTGTCGCCCAAGGCCATGAGGTCACTCTTTTTGCCAGCGGCGACTCCGTCACCAACGCCAAGCTGGTGGCGTGCTCGGACGTCGCGCTCAGGCTCAACCCGGCTGTCAGGGATCACCTGCCGCATCAGGTCGTGATGCTGGAGGAGATCCGCCGGCGGGCGCACGAATTTGATGTGCTGCACTTCCATATCGATCTCCTGCATTTCCCGCTGATCGGAGACTTTGCCGATCGCACGGTCACGACGCTGCACGGCCGGCTCGACCTGCCGGACCTCAAGCCCTTCTACAAGGCTTTTCCCGATATTCCGCTTGTCTCGATCTCCAACGACCAGCGCCGCCCGATGCCGCCGGTCAACTGGTCGGGAACGGTCTACCATGGCCTACCGGTCGACCTGCTGCCATTCACTGAAAAACCCAAGGGCAAATATCTCGCCTTCCTCGGACGGATATCGCCGGAAAAGCGGCCGGATCGCGCCATTCAGATTGCTGCTAAAGCAGGGATGCCGCTGAAGATCGCTGCGAAGATTGACAATGCCGACAGGGCATACTGGGAAACGGTGATCGAGCCCCTGGTGAAGAGCCATCCAAACGTGGAATTCGTCGGCGAGATCAATGAACATCAGAAGGCGGAGTTTCTCGGCAATGCGGGTGCGCTACTCTTCCCGATCGACTGGCCAGAACCGTTCGGGCTGGTAATGATCGAGGCTATGGCATGCGGCACCCCCGTTATTGCGTTCGGCTGCGGTTCCGTGCCGGAAGTGGTCGACGCCGGTGCCTCCGGTATCATCGTCGATACAGTCAGCGAAGCCGTGGAAAACGTCGGATGGGCGCTGCGTATGGATCGTCGCAAGGTTCGTGAGACGTTCGAAAAGCGCTTTTCTGCAAAACGCATGGCGCGCGACTACCTCGATATCTACCGCTCCCTGCCAGGTGTTCGCACTCATGCGGCACGCATGCGCCGATCCAACGGGGCTGCTGCCGGCCTGCAGGTCGTCGCATAGGGAGAGGTCATGTCGAGCGCGATAACAAGCATTAACGGCACATCGGGGACGCCAGCGCAGTCGCCGCTTGCTCAGTTCTTCATTCCGGCCACCGCTTCGCTGCAGGAGCGGCGGCCGCGCACGCTGAAGCACGGCGATACCTTCGCTGTCTTCGACCACAACGGTGACGCGCTTTCCGGGCCCGGAAGCCCGGAAGGCCTCTTCCACCGCGATACCCGATATCTCTCACATCTCTATCTGACGATCAACGGCGAGCGACCGATGTTGTTGTCGTCGACACTGCGAGACGACAATGCCACACTGACATGCGATCTGACCAATCCTGATATCTTCGATGAGAAGGGCAAGTTCATGCTTGGCCATGATCTCATTCACATTCGCAGGACCCGACTTCTCTGGAACCAGTGTTGCCATGAACGCTTGGCGGTCAGGAACTATGACGACCGGCGGCAGCACGTTCGCATCGAAATCTCCTTCGGAGCCGATTTCGCAGATCTCTTCGAGGTTCGCGGCACCGCAAGAGCACGCAAAGGACGCCATCTTCCCGCCGTCATAGAGCGGGATTCGATCGTTCTTTCCTACACCGGCCTCGATGACCGGAAGCGATCCGCCCGCCTGTCCTTCGATCCACAACCCGACGACGTCCGCAGCGATCTTGTCGCCTACAATCTGCATCTTGAGCCGCATGAGACAAGATCGCTCTTCCTGCAAATTGGCTGCGACCAGACCGATGGCGACCCAAGCCATCGTTCCTTCTTCTTGGCGCTGCGCGATGCCCGCCGCGCGTTGCGCGCCTCTTCCTCGCGTGTCGTGTCTATCGCGACATCCAACGAGATCTTCAACGAAATGGCCCGTCGCAGTGTTTCGGACCTCTACATGCTGATCACCGATAAGCCGGAAGGACCATATCCCTATGCCGGTATTCCCTGGTTCAGCACAGTGTTCGGCCGTGACGCGCTGATCACCGCGCTTGAAACCCTTTGGTTCGATCCGTACATCGCCCGCGGCGTCCTTGGGCATGTGGCAGCCAATCAGGCGACCGAGATCGATCCCGCCTCCGATGCCGAGCCGGGCAAGATCCTGCACGAGGTGCGTTACGGCGAGATGGCCGAGCTTGGCGAGGTTCCCTTCCGGCGCTATTACGGCAGCATCGATTCGACGCCGCTGTTTGTGATGCTGGCCGGTGAATACCTCGGCCGGACCGGTGATCTATCGACCATCGACCGGCTGCTGCCACATATCGACGCGGCGCTGACATGGATAGACGAGCACGGCGACCGCGATGGTGACGGGTTTGTCGAATACGGGCGGCAGACGGACGAAGGCCTGATCAATCAAGCGTGGAAGGACAGTCACGACTCCGTCTTCCATGCGAACGGAACGCTTGCCCGAGGGCCGATTGCGATCGCTGAAGTCCAGGCTTATGTCTATGGCGCTTGGAAGGCCGCAGCGGACATCTTCCTCCGGCTTGGCCGGCTGGAACGGGCGGCAAAGTTCCTTGCGCGGGCTGAGGGCCTACGTCGTGCTTTCGATACGAGCTTCTTTGACGAGGCCCTCGGCACCTATGTGCTGGCGCTCGACGGAGACAAGCGACCCTGCCAGGTCCGATCCTCGAACGCCGGCCATGCGCTGTTTACCGGCATCGCCTATCCGGAACGAGCCGCACAGGTCTCCCGCACGCTGATGAGTGCCTCGTCTTTCTGTGGATGGGGCATCCGCACCGTGCCTTCCACTGAGATACGCTACAATCCCATGAGTTATCATAACGGTTCGATCTGGCCGCATGACAATGCCCTGATCGCCAGCGGCCTTGCCCGCTATGGCTACCGGACGGAAGCGGCGCGGATATTCGAGGGCCTGTTTGCCGCCTCGACCTATATCGACCTGCGCCGCCTTCCGGAACTCTTCTGCGGACTGCCGCGTCAGCGCGCACAGGGGCCGACCTTCTATCCGGTTGCATGCTCTCCACAGGCGTGGGCAGCCGCGGCGCCACTCTTCCTGCTACAATCCTGCGTGGGCCTCGCCTTCGATCCGAATGCCCTGCACATCAGTTTCAACCAGCCGCAATTGCCTTCTTTTCTTGACGAGGTGACCCTGCGGCGCCTGCAGATCGGCAATGGCGCCGCTGATGTCACCGTCCGCCGATCCGGTCGCCATGTCGTGGTCGACGTCATCGATCGCCGAGGCGACGTTCGGGTGCTGACGACGGTATAGGCGAGGCAACCCCTCAAGGAGGCAGGGGCGCCTGCCTTAGCTATTCCAACTCCTCCTCGTCCGAAAACAACAGGTCAACCAGGGCGACGGTCCTGCCGATCGGCAGACGCCGCCCTTCGCCCATCAAGGCTTCGTCGTTGTTAGCCCACGCAAATGCCTCAGCGAGTTCAGCCTGCGTCGCACCTGTCGCCTGACCTCCGCCACCAGAATTTCATCGACAGGCCCAAGAATGGCGATGACGTCGTCTGAAGTCATTGTCGTAGCCATTTGCGCCTCTCTTTGCCTCGGCTCAAATATGGTGGCGTCTCGGAGAAATTCAATTTTTTCACCGAGGAAATTCACTCCCCTTGAAACACTAACTCCCTGAATTATATCAATATTGTTCGATTGCCCAATGGGAATCGACAAGTCCAGGAAGCGGCCAAGTGCTCTTGGCGTCTCCTTGTGTCCATGTTGCTTATAAGGAGGATATGGCTATGAGGACAAACCTCGATTTTTCTCCCCTGTTCCGGTCGAGCGTCGGTTTCGACCGGATACTGAATGCGCTCGAAACTGCAAGCCGTGTCGAGTCGATCGACAACTGGCCGCCCTACGACATCGTCAAGTCCGGTGAGGACGATTACCGCATTGCTATGGCAGTGGCGGGCTTCTCGCAGGACGAACTGACGATTACCCAGGAGCAGAACATGCTCGTCGTATCGGGCCAGAAGGCGAATGCTGAAGATGTGCAGTATCTGCATCGCGGCATCGCCGGCCGCTCGTTCCAGCGCCGGTTCGAGCTCGCCGACCACGTCAAGGTCGTGGGCGCCGGGCTTGTCAATGGTCTTCTGACCATCGACCTCAAGCGCGAAATCCCGGAAGAGATGAAGCCGCGCAAGATCGAGATCGCAACCGATACGCTGCCCATGACTCAGACGAAGCAGATCGAGGCCGAGAAGCAGGCGGCTTAAGGCTTCCACCACAATAAGCGCACTGGCGCCGGGCTAGGCTCGGCCCAGCAGTGAAGCTTTGCCAAGCGAACCATCAGAAAGGAGAAAATCATGAGTATGCGTGATTTGATTCCCTGGGGCCGCGACAACGGTGACCAGGTTCCAAGTGTCCTGCGCGACGACGACCGTGATCCCTTCCTGTCGTTGCACCGCGAGGTGAACCGCCTGTTCGACGACGTCTTCCGCGGCTTTGGCTCTGGCCTACAATCCTTCGGCAGCGGCTCCAGCTTTAGTGCCGGCTGGCCGAGCGTGGAGATCTCCGACACCGACAAGGAGATCAAGGTGACCGCCGAAGTGCCCGGCCTTGAAGAGAAGGACATCGAGGTCCTGCTCAATGACGGTGTGTTGACGTTGAAGGGCGAGAAGCGCTCCGAGACCGAAGACAAGGATCGCCAGTTTACCGAGCGCTATTACGGCCGCTTCGAGCGCCGCATCTCGCTCGGCGTCGAGGTCAGGGACGATCAGGTCGATGCCCGCTTCAAGAACGGTGTGTTGACGGTGACCTTGCCGAAGAGCGAGAAGGCGCAATCGCAGGTCAAGCGCACCGCCATCAAGAACTAATCGAACCACTCAACCAGGCGGCCGGCCCGATAGCGGCCGCCAGTGACCTTCGCCAAAGGGAGGGATGAACGATGGAGATTGCAAGAGATTTACACCACGAAACCAACACGCCGACGTCTGCTGGCATACCGGAGAACAAGCGACCGTCGCTAAACGAGGTCGAGCAGGCGCTGCTCGCGCTCGAACGCGATGTCGAGCGGCGGAATTTCCACGGTGCGATCGATCGAAACGCCGCGTGAGGTTCAACCATGGATCCATATGTCGTCTTCGATTGCGAAAGGGTTCTTCCAAACAGGTTTGCGCTAACGCTTGCGGCAGCCGCACGCCGTCGCGCGCTCGCTCGTGGCGCTCAGCCGAGACTCAACGCCGCGGCGACTGGCATGAGCGACCTTGCGCTGCATGACATCGCGCAGGGCGTCTTCACCTCGGATGAACTCGGACTGGTTCTGACCGGATCGGGAGAAGCGACGCAGCTTGCCTGCCCCGATTCCAAAACTCCGCTTCGCGGCGGCGGCAACGACGCCGCTGCCTCACCCGCCTCTTCTCTCCAGGAGACGGTCCATTGATGATGCCAACCAACCGAAAGGAGGAATGAATCATGTTCAGATCCCTGTCTTCGGAAAACCGGACGGTATTCGATATCGTGAACATCGTTGCCGGTCTTGGTCTTCTTATCTCGCCATGGCTGCTTGGCTTCACAGCCGAGGCCTATGCAGGATGGAATGCCTGGATTGTCGGCGCGGCCATAGCCCTGGTCGCCGTCGCTGCGCTCTACGCCTTCTATGAGGCGGAGGAATGGGTGAACCTGGTGCTCGGCCTATGGGCCGTGGTCGCTCCGTGGGTCCTCGGCTTCACGGCTGTGACCGCAGCGATGTGGGCGCACGTGATTGCCGGCATTGTCGTCGCAGTACTGGCGGCTGGCAGCATCTGGTTCAGCCATAACCACCCGCTGTCCAGTGTCTAACTGAACCAGAACGGGTCCGGGCCGCCGGACCCGTTCTTCCTAGGAAACAATCAGATTCAAGGAGCAACCGATGTTCGATCTCGCCCCGAGGCTCCGTACGATTGCCGCTTCCACAGCCATCGCCGCCGGAGCCGTCCTGTTCACAATCAACCCGATCTTCGGGCAACCGACAGAGTCCACCACGGTTTCCGCCCACCTTCCGACCTTGGCGCCGATGCTTGAGCATGTGACGCCAGCCGTCGTCAACATCGCGGTAGTCTCGCGTTCGCCCGCCGAGAACAATCCGCTTTACAGCGACCCCAACTTTCGCCGCTTCTTCAATCTGCCGGAGCAGCAACCGCAAGCCAGGATGAGCGCCGGCTCGGGCGTCATCGTCGACGCCGCTAAAGGATATGTGCTGACCAATCATCATGTCGTCGATGCCGGGACGAAAATCTCCGTGACGCTGAAGGATGGACGTCAGCTGCCCGCAAAGCTCATCGGTAGCGACAAGGAGACCGACATCGCCTTGCTCCGGATCGACGCGAAAAACCTTACTGCGATCCAGATGGGCGATTCCGATGGCCTCAAGGTAGGCGACTACGTCGTCGCCATCGGCAACCCTTTTGGTCTCGGCCAGACGGTGACTTCCGGCATCGTCAGCGCGCTCGGGCGGAGCGGATTGAACATCGAAGGCTATGAGGACTTCATCCAGACCGACGCCTCGATCAACCCCGGCAATTCCGGGGGCGCGCTGGTGTCACTCGACGGCAAGCTCATCGGGGTCAATACAGCGATCCTCAGCCCCGCCGGCGCCAACGTCGGCATCGGCTTTGCAGTCCCCAGCAGCATGGCGGTGACGGTGATGAAGCAGTTGATCGCCCATGGCGAGGTCCAGCGCGGCAGGCTCGGCATCGGTATCCAAGACCTCGCGCCGGACGTTGCAGAGGCCCTCAAGCTCGGCGATCTGCGCGGCGCGCTGATTGCCAATGTCGAAGCCGGATCATCGGCCGAGCAGGCGGGATTGAAGACTGGCGATGTGGTGACGGCAATCGACGGACGTCCCGTGCATGGCTCGACCGATCTCAGGAATAGGATCGGCCTGACACCCGCTGGAACCAAGGTCCGGCTGGCCGTGAAGCGTGGCGACGAACAGCACGAGATCGACGTGACCATCGCCAGCTATGCTCCCGCGTCGGCTGATTTCGCAGGCACGCCCCTTGCCGGCGCGACGTTGCGGGATGCTACTGCTGCCGAATCCAATGCCGTAGGAACTTCGGGTGTGGTCATCGAGAGGGTTGCTGGAGAAAGCGCGGCCGATCGTTCCGGACTTCGCACGGGTGACATGATCGTAGCGGTCAACAGGGTGCCGGTCTCGTCGGTAGCAGAGCTGCGGAGTGCTCTCGGCACCAACGGAGCTACTACGGCCGTCGAACTTTTGCGCGACGGGGCTCATCTTCTATTGGTGATCCGATAACCCGCCAAGACATCGCAGGTATTTTAACTTTTGCGCTTTGGCGGCAGCGTCAACCATATATAAGCTGCCGCGACGCGATCAGTGAAGCCGAAACCATGTCAATAGACACAGCGAGCGTCAGGCACATTGCGCGTCTAGGGTCGGTCATCGCTCTGATAGCCCAAAGCGCTGAACCTGCTTCGACGCTTCATAGTCGCGCCTTGTTGACTCCTCCTAAGACAAGAACATAATAAGAACATACGGCGTCCCGGCCGGTAGCTAAACACTTTTAGGAATGGAGAACGGATATGCCCGGCAGCCGAACGAAGAAGAATTGGTGCAAGGCACCTATTGGACACCGCCTTGTGAAGTCACGATCAGCGACGCGCACCCACGTCTGCTTGCTGCGTTGAAGGCCGGGGCGGCAATCGAGCAGGTGCATCACCTCTTCGTTGCCGGCGCCTACGACATGGGTTCCGGAGCACCGATGGGTCAGTCGATAGCAACGCTGCTGGCCGACATCCGCACCTGAAACTTCAGCTTGCATTGACGGAAAGCGCGATTAGCCGCGGGATGGTTCGTGGCTGGTCGCCGAAGTACGACCGCTTAAACGTGAAGGCGCGACTAGACCCCAGCCGCCTTCCTTGTTTGACTTTACCCTTCACCAAGGAGGCGAAGCGTGAAGCAGAACCGGATTTCCACCATGCAGGAAGCCGATGGCAGCTGGACCATCATCGATCGTCGCACGGGAGAGCCGGCCGAAAAGTCAGGCTAGATAATGTCGCATGCGGTGTTGGGCATGGTCCAAATCCTCGAAATGATCGAAGACGCGCCGAAGAAGCTGCATTGAGGACAGCCAGTGATAGCGGAATTACTCGTCTGTACTTCATTGACGGCTGTCACGGCAATACCGTCCAGTGCGACGCTCAGAATATGCGACTGTTGGGGAAGGTGTTCCTTTCGTCTCGGGCATTGACACGCCGGAGATCGGATCGCACGGGAAGTGCATCACGAACGGAAGCTGGCGTGAGCGTATGTCAC
>NZ_JBNDHS010000059.1:0-40159 GCF_056755095.1 Rhizobium sp. SVR5-9E
TCACCAACACCTCGGCGAGTGGCTGGCAGACGGTGAACTTTGCGACCCCTGTCACCATCGCCGCCAATACCACCTATATCGCGTCGTATCACACGACCGGCAGTTACGTGGCGACCGATGGCTTCTTCACCAGTCCCGCCACCAATGGCCCGCTGACGGCGCTTTCGAACGCCGCCGCCGGTGGCAACGGCGTCTATGCGTATGGCGGCTCCGCCACCACAGGTCTCTTCCCGACCAGCACCTTTGATTCAGCGAACTACTGGGCCGATGTGGTCTTCCGGCCGCAGCTCGCCGCGTGAAGCATCGAACAAGGTGTGGGACGGTTTCGGATGAGGTTAACACGAAGAAAATGCTTGCCGCGGCAACTGTCGCTCCGAATGCCGACATTGAAGGGAGGCCGATGAACAGGATCAACCGGCTACCGGTGACAGTGCTGGCCGGCTTTCTTGGCGCCGGCAAGACGACGCTTCTCAGCCACGTGCTGACCAACCGCGAGGGCCTGCGGGTCGCCGTCATTGTCAACGACATGAGCCAAGTGAACATCGATGCCAGTTTCATTCGTGACGGCGGCTGCAATCTTTCGCATACGACGGAGACGTTGGTCGAACTCAGCAATGGCTGCATATGCTGCACCCTGCGCGACGACCTCCTGGCGGAGGTGCGGCGACTGGCCGAAGAAGGGCGATACGACTATCTGTTGATCGAAGGGACCGGCATTGCGGAGCCACGCCCTATCGCAGCAACCTTTTCCTTCCGCGACGAGAATGGGGTTTCCCTTTCCGATTTCGCGAAACTTGACACGATGGTCACCGTCGTCGACGCCGCAAGCCTTCTTGGCGACTACAGTAGCGCCGATCTGCTTCGCGATCGTGGTCAGCAGCGTGACAGCCAGGACCGCCGGACGCTCATTGACCTCTTGGTCGACCAGATCGAATTTGCCGATGTTGTTGTGATCAACAAGTTTTCGGACTCGACCGAGGCGATCCGCGCGGAAGTCCGCAAGGTGGTTGCTGCCCTCAACCCGGATGCGCGCCAGGTGGAGACGGATTTCGGCAAGGTTCCTCTTGCAACTGTCCTAAACACCGGCCTCTTTGATGAAGCAAAAGCGGCCGCGCACCCATTGTGGCACAAGGAGCTGTCCAGCCCAGGCGCCCATGTTCCCGAAGCGGAGGAATACGGAGTCTCGAGCTTTGTCTATCGTACAAGGCGTCCCTTCAATCCCGTGCGGTTTCGAGAATTCCTGGACGCGCCCTGGCCAGGGGTAATCCGCGCCAAGGGCTATTTCTGGCTTGCCACGCGCCCGCGTCACGTGGCTCTAATGTCGGCCGCCGGGGTGCAAAGGCGCTGCGAACCTATGGGGCTTTGGTGGGCAGCCGTTCCCCGGCAAGATTGGCCAAGTCATCAGCAGTTTCGTCAGCATCTGCAGAGCCGATGGGACAGCGCTTGGGGCGACCGTAGGCAAGAGCTCGTGTTCATCGGTGTCGGCATGGACGAGACCGGCGTCCGAGCCGCGCTGGACGACTGCCTGGCGAGCGCGGATCCGCGGGACTGGCCCGCTCTCGAAGATCCCTTTCCGGCCTGGTAGCGTGCGGGCGACATTGTGTTCCTTCTGGCTCCAGTCGGAGAGGACCACTTTGCGATAACCAGCTGCCCTGTTCGGGCTCGCCTGCTCGGTACTGGCGCCTCATCCTCAAGCATTGCAGCTTTTCCGCACTCCGCTAAGGGCGGAGGCCACTCATCACAACGATGTAACGAAGGGCGCTGGCGCATACCAATGATTGCCTTCGTTTCATTCGCCAAAAAAGTGGCAGAATATGGCATTTGCGAAAACGCGGTGAGCGACGATGATGATCTTCAGGGTGCGCTTCAAGGATCACAAACAGTTAGGTGCTTTCGGAGAAGAGCGCGGCCACGATCCACGGCTTGCGCGTGACCAGCGCGATCCGTTTCCGGCGTCGGGGCACGCCCATACCGCATGACGGATTTTGAACCAGAAAACAGAGGAGACGATCATGAGCATTGAACTTTATGCAGACGGCATCGGCGAAATCACCGTTACCGGGACGATTGTCAGGATCGATCTGATGTCGCTGTCGGCCACTGAACGCGACGCGAGCAACAATCCCAAGCCGGTCTTTCGCCAGCGGATCATCATGCCGGTTGACGCCTTCGCCAATGCAGTGGACCTGATGCAAAAAGCCCTCGGCGGACTTGTCGAAGCCGGCGCTGTTCGCCGGATCGGAGGCGGTCCGTCAGTTTCGGTATCGGATGTCGCCCAACCGGCGCAGAAGCCTTTGAACACTTCCCCGAATTTCAGCTACTGCACACAATAATTCGCTAAGGCGGGCCGTGAGCATGCACACTAATCTTCACTGTCTCGCGCTCGTCGCCCGCCATCACGGGGTGGATCTCTCGCCTGAGCGTTTGCAGCATGACTATGCGGTAGGCGATCAGCCGGTTACCGTGCGACAGCTGCTACGCATAGCGAAGGACGCCGGCCTGCGCGCCAAACAGGCTCATCTCGCATGGCGATCACTATTTGAACTGGGCAATGCCTATCCGGTGCTGGCCGGGCTTGAGAACGGCAACTGGGTTGTAATTGCCGGCGCCGCTGCCGATGAGGAAGGGGAACGGATCCGTGTGCTCGACCCCCTGGCAGACCGTCTGGAATTCATGCTCCTGAATGAGGAGCAGTTCTCAAAATTATGGCACGGATCTCTCATCCTTCTGAAGCGCAATTTTCGGATGAGCGATGATGATCAGCCATTTGGTTTTCGCTGGTTTGTTCCGGAAGTCATCCGGCAACGCAGCTTCTTCCGCGACGTCGCGCTCGCCGCGTTTGTTCTCTACGGGCTCGGCCTCACAACGCCGATGTTCTTTCAGATCGTCATCGACAAGGTCCTTGTCCATCAGGGCTACGCGACGCTCATGGTTCTGACGGTCGGCATAGCCGTCGCGCTCGTCTTTGATGCCATCTTCAGTTTTCTGCGGCGCTATCTTCTTTTGTACGCGACAAACAGGATCGACATCAGAGTAGCGACGCGTACGTTCGGGCATCTCCTCAATTTGCCCATCGCACTTTTCGAGCAGGCGTCCGCCGGCGTCATCGTCAAGCACATGCAACAGACGGGTCGAATCCGCGAATTTTTGACGGGTCGACTGTTCCTGACGCTTCTTGACGGACTGTCGCTGCTGGTCTTCGTGCCAATCTTGCTGCTCTACAGTGTCAAGCTCACGCTTGTGGTTCTCGGCTTTGCCGTTCTTGTCGGGCTTGTCGTCATGATGCTTGTCGGACCTTTCCAGCGGCGGCTGCAGGCGCTCTATCTGGCCGAGGGGGACAGGCAGGCTCTGCTCGTCGAAACCGTTCACGGCATGCATACCGTCAAGTCCCTGGCTCTGGAGCCTCGTCAACGCAAGGTGTGGGATGACTGTTCCGCACAATCCATTTCTGTGCGTTTTCATGTCGAAAAGATCTCGACGATCGCACAGTCGATGACCGCGCTCTTGGAGAAGTTGATGAGCGTCGCAATTATTGGGCTTGGCGCGCTCGACGTGTTTAACGGCGCAATGACAGTTGGTGCGCTCGTGGCGTTCAACATGCTCGCCGGCAGGGTGTCCGGGCCGCTCGTCCAGATTGTCACAATGGTGCACGAATACCAGGAAGTCGCGCTTTCTGTTCGTATGCTTGGGGAGATCATGAATCAACGCGCCGAGCAGTTTGGTCGCGGTCGTGGCATCCGTCCGCCGCTCAAGGGGCACATTGAATTCGACCAGGTAACTTTCCGCTACGGGCCGGAGGGTCCGCCGGCGCTTGACGACGTCTCCTTCACCATTCCGGCCGGATCGGTCTTCGGCGTCGTCGGCAAGAGTGGTTCGGGCAAGACAACGATCACCAGGCTTATCCAGGGTCTTTACCAGAGCCAGCAGGGGCTTGTTCGAATGGATGGTTACGACAGTCGCGAGATCGATCTCGTTCACCTCAGGACGAGTATCGGTGTGGTGCTCCAGGACAACTTCTTGTTCCGTGGCACAGTGCGCGACAATATCGCTGCTGCGAAACCGGGTGCAAGTATCGAAGAGATTGTCGAGGTAGCACGCATCGCAGGTGCGGAAGAGTTCATCGCGCGCCTTCCGCGTGGCTTCGAGACAATGCTGGAGGAGAATGCGTCCAATCTTTCGGGTGGTCAAAAACAGCGTCTAGCGATCGCACGCGCGCTCATCACCGATCCTAAGCTGCTTATCCTCGACGAGGCGACCAGCGCGCTCGATCCCGACAGCGAAATGATCATACGGCAGAACCTCAGCCAGATCGCGGCGGGGCGTACGGTGATAATCGTTTCGCATCGCCTATCGACCCTTGTCGACTCCGACGCCATCCTCGTGGTCGAGCGTGGCAAGGTCGCCGATATCGGCCGTCACGACCAGCTTGTGTCGCGCTGCATGACGTATCGCCATCTATGGTCACAGCAGATGAGGCAAGTGGCATGAACACTGCCTCCCAGCAATCCAGTGCAAACGCGCCTGTCCCTGTAGCAAGACGCGGAAACGAACTGACGGCGCGCCCGCTTTTGCCCGTCATCGCGGAATTCCAGTCCGATGCCGTCGAGCTTGAAGAGCGCGCGCCGCCGCGAATAGCCCGCATGACGCTCTACTGCGTTACAGCTCTCCTTGGCGCCGCTATCTTCTGGGCTTCGGTCTCGTCGATCGACGAAGTGGTCATCGCCACCGGGAAGCTGATCACCACGCAGCCGACGATTATCGTTCAGCCTCTCGAAACGTCGATCATTCGCACGATCGATGTGACAGCCGGCGAGGTCGTACACGCCGGCCAGACGCTTGCAACGCTTGACGCGACATTCAGCCAGTCGGATGTCAATCAGCTGCGCGCGAAATTCGCCGCGCTCGATGCGCAGGTGAAGCGGATTGAAGCCGAACTTGCCGGAGCCGACTACTCGGCGATCGCCGGTAACTCCCCTGACGAAGTGTTGCAAGTGCAGCTCTTCGGGCAGCGGCACGCCTTTTACATGGCCCAGCTTCAGAATTTCCAGCAACAGATTGCAGGTCAGGCGGCAACGATTGCGGCCAGCAGGGATCAAGAGGCGATTTTGTCTAACCGTCGCGAAACTTTGTCGTTGGTCGAGAGCGCCCGCCAGCGACTCTACAATCGCCAAAGTGGCTCGATGATCATGTTGCTCGGGGCGCGCGATGCACGTCTCGATGTGGAAGCCAACTTGTCTGCAGTACGGGGGCGGGCGGACGAAGCGAAGCATGCCTATGCAAAACTGCAGGCCGATCGGCGGGCCTTCATCGAAGACTTCCGACGGGCGGCGATGGAACAACTGGTCGAGCTGCGCAGCCAGCGCGACACCGCCGGGGACGAGCTGAAGAAGATGGCACTTCGCCGCAACATGGTGGTGCTTACCGCCTCGGCCGATGCTGTCGTCCTCGATCTTGCCCAACGCTCGGTCGGTTCGGTTGTACGAGAGGCAGAGCCGATCGTAATGCTCGTTCCTCTAAACGTTCCATTGGAGGCCGAGGTCTCAGTCAATTCGCGTGATATCGGGCGCATCGAGGTCGGCAAGGAGACTCGGATCAAATTTGATGCCTACCCGTTCCAGAAATATGGCACCGCGTCGGGCACGGTCAGGACGGTCAGCCGCGACGCCTTCACCCCCACGCCGCAGGATGCCGCGGCAAGCCAGTCCAACTCTCCGTTCTTCAAAGCCCGCATTCTCCTCTCCGATATGCGCCTCGGCACAACAAACGATCCTGTCCGGTTGCTCCCCGGAATGGCCGTTTCCGCCGAAATCAAAGTCGGACGCCGAACGGTGATTTCGTACTTTCTCTATCCATTGCTGCGGGGGCTCGACAGCGCCATCCGTGAGCCGTGAGCCGCTGTTTGAGCGGTGTTCACGTTGTGTCTTGAATGGAGGCTGTGAACCGACGCTGAAGGTTGCGTGCCAAGACAATCGCCACCAACCATATGATTATGTTGATAACAATTTACCTCGGGCGATCACCGGCGCTGATCGCGACCCGCCTCTTTTCATATTGTCATGCAATGATCGGATTGGAGGGCGCGCGCTTGGGCGTGTGTTCGGCGGGAAGAATTTGCGAGGGAAAGCCTCGACGCAGCGTGGCAGATCGACGGCCCCCACGATGCCGACACGAGCACCGACGGTATCCACCGGCTCAGGCAGCATGGCCGAGGCGCTGACGCTTCGCGGCCATCCCGATGCGCCATCCTGGCCCGCAACCAATCGTCCCAATCTCGAAATACCGCAGGACCCGGCTATCGCGGGCGCGAAGACTTCATCTTCGTTGGCGATGGTAGCTCGTCGTTCGCAAAGCTCACCATAACCTGAAGGCCGCAGGTTCAAATCCTGCCCCGCAACCAAAGCAACCGTTCGCGAGGGGTGACATCTGCGGCCGGCTATTCATGGCGGATCCGTGACATCGTCTGAACCGCGGCATATCGCCTCCGGGCAGGCGGGTTTCTGGCCCGAAAGGTTGGCGTCGGGCACCTAGGGTTAAATCAAGGTAATGCTAATATACATCTCTGAATAAAGCGCCTGATGTGTTAGATTAATCCGCAGAAGAACGCGGTTTCGTGGAGGAGAGGCGCTCGGCGTTCAACTCGTCGTAGCAGCGTTCGCGGGGGTATCCCAGTAGCATTTTCTGCCATGCCGGGAACGGTGGGGTCCTCATCAGAAGGGCCTCTGGATAACGGCTTTAATCGGGAGGTGTACAATGTTTCGCAAATTGTTTCTCACCTTGGCGATTGCGACGTCCGCACTTGCGATCAATGGAACCGCTTGGGCTGACATCACCATCCTCGTGCCCTCCGGCAGCGAGGGCGACGGCCTGAGAGCCGCAGCCGCCGACTACGCCAAAATGAAGAGCACGAAGGTCGAAATCGTCCAGGCCCCTTACGCCAACGTTTTCGAGAAAGCAGCGAATGCCGGTCAGACAAAATCGGGCGCTTTCGATATCGTGCTGATGGACGATCCGTGGATCCCATTCTTTGCCGAAAATGGCCATCTCGAGGATCTTAGCGGCTACTTCGCCAAGCTTGGGGTTCCAGGTCCCGACAACGACTTCCTGGCAAAGTCGCTGGCGGTTTGCCGCAACCCGTACAATACGGGCCCGTTCGTCTGCATTCCCTATGTCGGCAATGCGCAAATGTTCTTTTATGACGGTGCAAAGTTCGCAGAAGCCGGAGTTTCCGGCGCGCCTAAGACGTGGGACGATGTCTACAAGGCAGCCAAGGCCATCACCGACGCCGGCGGAGGACGTTTCTACGGTTACGTATTCCGCGGCGGTCAAGGCAATAACGTGGTCGCCGATTTCATGCCGCTCCTGTGGTCGTATGGCGCCAACCTCTTCAATGCCGACCGCACCAAGGTGACCCTTGATACCAAGGAAGCCAAGGAGGCGATGACGATGTTCATGACGCTGAAGGGGATCTCGCCCAAGGGCGTCGAAAGCTTCGCACCCGAGGATGTCGGTCGCGCAATGACGTCGGGCGTCGCGGCCTCATCGATCAACTGGCCGAACTGGGTCGCCACCTTTGAGGACCCGAGCCAAAGCCAGGTGGTTGGCAAGATCTCCTACGCGCCGATGCCCGCGGGCACGCACGCCGGCTCATCGGAGATCGGTCACTGGACCATGGGCATAATGTCGGCTTCGAAGAACAAGCAGGAAGCCTTCGATTTCATGAACTGGGCGACCTCGCCGGAGCAGATCAAGATTTCCGCTACGCGCGGCAATCCACCGGTCCGCTTCTCGGTGTTTACGGATCCCGAACTGACGTCGCAACCGCAATTCCGGCATTACCCGACGCTGATGGAGGCGATCAACTTCTCGACGCCGCGGCCGCGCCATCCCAAGTGGCCTGAGATCGAGAACGCACTCGGCATCGAGCTCTCCAAAGCTGTTGCGGGCACGATCACCCCGGACGAGGCGCTGAAGAACGCGCAGGAATCGGTCTCGAAAATTACGAACATGTACTAGCGCGCATATGTCCGTGCGGACCGTCGGTTCCGATCCCGGGAATTATGCAGGAGGGGAGCAGCCTGAGGGTGGGCGGGGTTTGCGGACCCCGCCTGCAAAAAGACGGCAACTGCGCCGGGGAGGAGCTCATAGGAGGGGCTGATGGCGAGGTCCGAAAGCGGCACATTGGCCGCGCAGCTTCGACCGGGTGGTGGTGGTCTGGAGCAATGGGCAGAGCGTCACCTGCGCATCCTCATGCTGGCGCCTGCACTGCTGCTCCTCGCCGGGCTGACGCTGTTTCCGACCGTCTACATGTTTACCGCGGCGGTACAAAGGGTCAGTCCTGACCCGAGTGTGCCTCGCGAGTTCGTCGGGCTCGGCAATTTCGTGCGGATGCTTAGCGATCCGGAACTTCACCTCGCCGTCAAGAACACGGTGGTGTTCACCAGCATCGCGGTAACGCTTGAATTTCTCCTCGGCCTCGGCCTTGCGCTGCTTTTCGACAAATACATTCGCCGGCTGAATTTCCTCAAGACGATCCTGTTGGTTCCGATGATGATTCCGCCGATCGCCGTGGCTCTGACGTGGAAGCTCATTTATCAGCCGCAATTCGGCGTCCTCAACGAGTTGATGTACCGCCTTGGATTGCCCGCCCAGGCATGGGCCGGCGATGTCAACCTCGCGATGGCAACGATCATCGCAGCAGATGTCTGGGAGTGGACGCCGTTTATTTTTCTGCTGATGCTGGCCGGGCTGGCAAGCCTGCCGACCGAACCCTACGAGGCAGCGCAGGTTGACGGCGCCTCGGCCTGGCGCCAGTTCTGGGACCTGACCATACCCTTTCTCAAGCCGGTGATCGCCATCGCCCTGCTGTTGCGGATCATGGATGCGCTCAGGCTGTTCGATCTGGTGTTCATTCTCACCGTGGGTGGCCCGGCGGGGGCAACCGAGACGCTCAGCCTCTATATCTTCAAGGTCGCGTTTACATTCGTCGACATTGGCTATGCCGCGGCGATCTCGCTGGTGGTGCTGTTCGTAACGGTCGGCTTCAGCACCTGGTTCATCAAGCGGTTGCGGCTGGTGGATTGAGGAGGGCACCGTATGGCAACCCGCGCACGGCATCGAATCGGTGAAGGGATGCTCCGGATGCTGGCCTATCTCGGAATGGCATTCGCGCTGTTCATCACCATCTTTCCCGTCTACTGGCTCGCCCAGAATTCATTCAAGCTCGACATCGACATCTTCGCTGTGCCGCCGGTGTGGTTCGACTTTCCGCCGACCTTCAAGCACTATGAAGCGGCTTTCATCGGACAGCCGTTCCTGATCTACGCCCTCAATAGTCTGATCATCGCCGTGGCGACGACAATCGTCTCTCTGGTGTTCGGCACCATGGCCGGCTACGCCCTTGCCCGTTTCGAATATCCGGGCCGATGGCGCTACCAGATCTCGTTCTGGATCCTGTCGACGCGAATGATGCCGCCGATCGTGACGATCATACCGCTGTTCATCTTCTTCAACTTCTTCAACTTGCTGAACACCAAACTCGCCGTCGTCGTCGCCTACACCGCTTTCAACCTGCCCTTCGTGACCTGGATGATGAAGAGCTACTTCCAGGATCTTCCGCCCGAACTCGAGGAGTCCGCGATGGTCGATGGTGACACGCGCTGGGGGGCCTTTCTCCGGATCGCCCTTCCGCTGGCACGGCCCGGCATCGCCGCAACGGCGATCTTCAGCCTCATTCTTTCCTGGAATGAATTCCTGCTGGCGCTGATCCTGACCCAGACGGAGCGGTCGATGACGCTGCCGGTTGGAATTTCCGGCCGGGTCACCCAGTACACCACTCATTGGGGTGAGATCAGCGCTGCGGGCTTCCTCGCCAGCGTTCCGATCATCGTCTTCGCGCTAATCGTCCAGAAGCACCTCGTCCGGGGATTGTCCCTGGGCGCCGTCAAAGGCTGAAACCTATGGCGTCTGTCACGTTCAAGAATGTGTACAAGAAGTTCGGCGAATTCCTCGCCGTGGCCAACTTCAACCTCGAAATCAAAGACAAGGAGTTTCTCGTTCTGCTCGGGCCCTCCGGCTGCGGCAAGACGACAACCATGCGCATGGTCGCGGGTCTCGAGGAAGCAACCTCCGGCGACATCTACATCGACTCGAACCGCATCAACGGTGTTCTGCCCAAGTATCGCGACGTCGCGATGGTCTTCCAGTCTTACGCCTTGTATCCGCATCTCACGGTCGAGGAGAACATCGGCTATCCGCTGAAAATCCGCAAAGTGCCGCTCGAGGAACGCAAGCGACGCATCGCCGAGGTCGCACGGCGGGTGGAACTTGACACGATGCTGTCGCGGCTGCCGAAGGAACTTTCCGGTGGCCAGCGCCAGCGGGTAGCGCTCGCCCGGGCGATCGTGCGCACCCCGCGGGTCTTTCTCATGGACGAGCCGCTCTCCAATCTCGACGCCAAGCTCCGCACCCAGATGCGCGCCGAACTGAAGCACCTTCAACACGAGCTGCAGGTCACGACCATCTACGTTACCCACGACCAGATAGAAGCGATGACGCTTGCCCACCGCGTGGCGGTGATGAACAAGGGCGTGATCGAGCAGCTTGGGACGCCACGGGAAATCTACAGCGATCCGCGCACGCTCTTCGTTGCCGGATTTATCGGCTCGCCGCCGATGAACCTTATTCCGGGAGACGTCAGTGACGGTTTGTTCGTCAGTGACGGCCTAAGGGTGGAGGGCATCGGTGGGGTGAACCTCTCCGGCGCTGTCCTCGGAGTCCGTCCGGAAGACGTCCATGTCGCCGAAGCCGGGGACCCCGACGTCAATCTGGTCGCGCCGATCTATTCGGTGGAACTTACCGGCGAGAGTACGCTTGTCAGCGTCCGGTTGGGTGGACGACTCATGACCTTGCGCGCGGACAAGCATTTCGCCGGTCAGATCGATCAAGAAATCGGTATCAGGGTTGTCACGGATCGGGTGTTTTTGTTCGATGGAGAGACGCAATCTCGCATTGATTTCTAGGGCGCTTGGTGCGGCGCTCGTCATCGCCTTCGCATCCCACGCGAGGGCGACCGATGTCGGCCCGATCGCCGGAAATCCGCTGATTGATATTCCTGCCGGGGCGTTCGTCTTCGGCCGCGATGACGGCCCCGAAAACGAACGCCCGTCCCGCGTGCTGGAAGGTCGGGAGTTCGCAATCAATCGGACCGAGATCACGAACCGGCAATACCAAAGTTTCGTCGACGCCACGGGGCACCGGTCGGGCTTCTACGCAACTCACCCGATCCTCGGATTGGACGACCGGCCGGTTGTCGGGGTGAGTTGGGCGGACGCCGATGCCTTTTGCCGCCACTATGGACTGGCTCTCCCCTCCGAGCAGCAATACGAGAGGGCGGCACGAGGGACGGAGGGCGAGCGGTATCCATGGGGCGAAGCTCCGCCGGACCCTACGCGGGCAAATTCCGGAACCGATGCCTGTTGTTCCGCCGATGCGCGCGACGGATATCCCATGACCGCGCCAGCTGACTCCTTCGCTGACGGCGCAAGTGCCGAGGGCGTCCTCAATCTTGTCGGCAATGTCTGGGAATGGACGGGCGACCTCTATGCCCCGTATGATGGTGGACCGCCGATAGGAAGCGTCGGGTCCTATCGTGTGCTTCGCGGAGGCTCGTGGAACAGCGATCCAAAGCACCTTACGACGACCTATCGCCTCGCCTATGATCCCGAATTCCGCTTCTCCGGTAATGGTGGTTTCCGATGCGTCCGTTCCGCACATTGATTATTGCCGCAGGTCTTCTGTTCCTGGCAGCCGGTGCCAGCGCTGAGCCGAAGGTTGCACCCGGCTATAAGCTCGAGACCTTCAACGTGCCGGGCGCGGCCTTCGCCGGCCTCTCTCGCGATGGCGGAGACTTGCTCGTCAGCGATCTCGCCAGCGGCCGGCTCTACAGCCGCGGCGGAGATGGCAAGCTTGTTCCCTTCGGGCCGATATTTCCGCATGGCCCGGACGTGATTGGCGACCCGACGGGTCCCTATCGAATCGTCCGCGCCGGCGATGCCTATGTCGTTGCCCAGGGATGGAAACCGGCCGATGCCGACGAGAGTCCGTTTGACCACGCTCTCGTTGCGGTCGACCTCGATGGTCAGGCCCGTGTCATCAATAGCGATTTCTGGAATCCCTTCGATTTGATCGTCTCGGACGGAACCTATTACGTGATCGACTCTGCGCGAAACAGTGTCGAACGCGTGGAGGCGGACGGTGGGAAAAGCACGCTCACGACATTCGGCCGCTTGGCACAGGCTGCCACGACACTCCGCAGCCTTTCGCCGACCGAGTTCGCCAAAGGCGACAGCTATGAGGTCGACGCGGTGCCGACTGGCATCGCCCTTCGCGATGGGCGCCTCTATGTTACGTTGTTCGGCGGCTTTCCCTTCCTTGCCGGTGCCGGCAAGGTCGTTTCCCTTCCCGCGGCCGGCAATGCGCCAAGGCCGCAGCTCGAGGTCGAAGGACTGAATGCGCCCGTGAGTGTCGCCTTCGACAGCGATGGGGAGATGCTTGTCCTCGAACATGGCACATACGACCAGAAAGAAGGTTTCGGGAAGGGTAGCGGGCGGTTGCTGAAGCTTGGCAAAACGACAGGCGACCGGAAGATCATTCTCGACGGCCTCACCCGGCCAGTGTCCGTTCTCGTCTGGGACGAGCGGCGGATCGTCGTTTCCGAGCTTGGCGGCAACCTCCATTTTCTGACCTACGAAGCTCAGCGCTGACCAGCGACCGGCGGTAAATTTGCCGGCGCGCTCTGCCGCACCCCTTGATCCAAGAACATTCGTTTGACACGCGAATAGTTTTCATTTCTACTTCAATCGGTTTCGAATTGCGCGCAGGCACAAGTCGAATCCGGCGCACGGGGAGGGGAAGAGTGGGCCAAGGACATCACGACCTATTCGTGATCGGGGGCGGGATCAACGGCTGCGGGATCGCGCGGGATGCGGCGGGGCGCGGCTATTCGGTGGCACTGGCGGAGATGGGCGATTTCGCCTCGGGGACGTCGTCGGGGGCGACCAAGCTGATCCATGGCGGGCTACGCTATCTCGAGCATTACGAGTTCCGGCTGGTGCGCGAATCGCTGATGGAGCGCGAGGTCTTGTGGGCGATGGCGCCGCACATCATCTGGCCGCTGCGCTTCGTGCTGCCCTACCAGACGGGCGGCATCCGGCCGGCCTGGCTGATCCGCCTCGGACTGTTCCTCTACGACCATCTCGGCGGCCGCCGGCTGTTGCCGCCGACGGCGGTGCTTGACCTTCGCCGCGACCCGGCCGGCAAGCCGCTGAAACCGGTGTTTGCCAAGGCCTTCGAATATTCCGACGGCTGGGTCGACGATGCCCGGCTGGTGGTGCTGAACGCCCGCGATGCCGCCGACCGCGGGGCGCTGATCCTGCCGCGCACCAAGGTGGTGTCGGCCCGCCGCGAGAGCGGCCTGTGGGAGATCGACAGCGTGAACATGCTGACCGGCGAGAACAGCCGGCATCGGGCCCGCATGCTGGTCAACGCCGCCGGCCCCTGGGTCGATCAGCTGCTGCGCGCCGCTTTCGGCCAGAACGAGGCCCGGCATGTGCGCCTCGTGCAGGGCAGCCACATCGTCGTCCGGAAGAAGTTCGAGGGGCCGCGCGCCTATTTCTTCCAGAACCCCGACAACCGCATCATCTTCGCCATTCCCTACGAGGAGGATTTCACGCTGATCGGCACCACCGATCGCGACTATGGCGGCGATCCGCAGGCTGTCCGGATCTCCGAAGAGGAGACCGGCTACCTGTGTGCCGCCGCCAGCGAATATTTCAACGAGCCGGTGGTCCCCGAGGACATCGTCTGGAGCTATTCGGCGGTGCGGCCGCTCTATGACGACGGCGCCTCGAAGGCGCAGGAGGCGACGCGCGACTATGTGCTGAAGCTGGAGGGCGATGCCGGCGCCGCACCGCTGCTCAACGTCTTCGGCGGCAAGCTGACCACCTACCGGCGGCTATCGGAACATGCGCTGGAAAAGATCGGCGCGGCGATTGGCGTCAAGGGTGCCCCGTGGACGGCCAACAGCCATCTGCCGGGCGGCGACTTTCCGGTGCAGGGTTACGAGGCGCAGGTCGCAACGCTCAAGGCGGCCTATCCGTTCCTGGCCGATCCGCATGCCCGCCGGCTGACGCGCCGCTACGGCACCCGCGCCAGCGTGCTGCTCGGGCAGGCGCGATCGCTCGCCGAGCTCGGCCGCTGCTTCGGCTCCGATCTCTACGAGGCCGAGGTCGGCTATCTCGTCAAGCACGAATGGGCCATCACCGCCGAAGACGTCCTGTGGCGACGCTCCAAGAAAGGGCTATATCTGTCAAAGGATGAGGTGAAAAATTTGGAGGAGTACATGGCCGCGATCCCTGCCCAACTGGCAGGGTGAACAAGCGGCATGTCGTCCCCGTTGTGAGGAGGCACGGGAACGGAATGCTTGAACTGCGCAATACCACCAAGACGGTGGGGGGTGAATACCATATCTACCCGACCGATCTGACACTTGAACGCGGTACGCTGAACGTCCTGCTGGGGCCGACACTCTCCGGCAAGACGTCGCTGATGCGTCTCATGGCCGGGCTCGATCGGCCCACCAGCGGCTCCATCCATTTCGATGGCGTTGATGTAACCGGCGTGCCGGTGCAGAAGCGCAACGTCGCAATGGTCTATCAGCAGTTCATCAATTACCCCGCATTGTCGGTCTATGAGAATATCGCCTCGCCGTTGCGGATCTCCGGCCGGGACGCGAAGACGATCGACGTGGAAGTGCGCAAGGCGGCGGAGCTCCTGAAGCTGACGCCCTATCTTGAGCGCACTCCGCTCAATCTTTCAGGCGGGCAGCAGCAGCGAACGGCGCTTGCGCGCGCCCTTGTCAAGAATGCGGACCTAGTGCTTCTCGACGAGCCGCTCGCCAATCTCGATTACAAGCTTCGCGAGGAGCTGCGCCAGGAGCTGCCAAAGATATTCTCCCAGTCGGGCGCGATCTTCATCTATGCGACGACGGAGCCTTCGGAGGCATTGCTGCTCGGAGGCAACACTGCCACCCTGCATCAGGGACGCATCACGCAATTCGGTCCGACAATCTCCGTCTATCGACGGCCGACCGATCTGGTGACAGCCAAGACCTTCGCCGACCCGCCGCTGAACTTCATCTCCGTGTCCAAGGCCGGCGCGAGCTTTCAGCACAACGGCCAGATTGGCATTCCCGTGCCGGCGCACCTCGCGACGATTGGAGACGGTCCGGTCACCATCGCGTTTCACCCTCATCATCTTTCCTTGACGCCGCAGACTGCGGACGCGCCCAGGCTACGCGCCAAAACTCAGGTCTCGGAAATTACCGGCTCCGAAAGCTTCGTGCATCTGGACTACGGCGGGGTGCGCTGGGTGATGCTGGAGCATGGCATTCACGACATCGAGCCGGACACGGATCTCGACGTGTTTCTGGACACGCGTCATCTGCTGGCCTTCGGCGAAGACGGCCGCGCCATCGCTGCCGCGCGGCTGGCGGCATAGGGGGGTAAAATGGCACGGATTACGCTCGATCACATCCGTCATGCCTACGGGCCGAACCCGAAGACGGACAACGACTATGCCCTGAAGGAAGTCGATCACGAATGGACCGACGGCGGCGCCTATGCGCTTCTCGGACCATCGGGATGCGGAAAGACGACGCTCCTCAATATCATCTCCGGCCTGCTGCAGCCATCGCACGGACGCATCCTATTCGACGGCGTGGACGTGACCATGCTTTCGACGCAGGCCCGCAACATTGCGCAGGTTTTCCAGTTTCCCGTCATCTACGACACGATGACGGTTTATGACAATCTTGCCTTTCCGCTTCGCAACCGCGGTGTTCCCGAACAGGAAGTCGACCGCCGCGTTCGCGAAACGCTCGAGATGATCGACCTCGCCGATTGGGCCAAGCGCAAGGCCCGCGGGCTGACGGCGGATCAGAAGCAGAAGATCTCGCTTGGCCGCGGTCTGGTGCGAAACGACGTCAATGCGATCCTTTTCGACGAACCGCTGACCGTCATCGATCCGCACATGAAATGGGTGCTGCGGTCGCAGTTGAAGCGGCTGCACAAGCAGTTCGGCTTCACGATGGTGTACGTGACGCACGATCAAACGGAAGCGCTGACCTTCGCCGAGAAGGTCGTCGTCATGTACGAAGGAGAGATTGTGCAGATCGGCACCCCGGCCGAGCTCTTTGAGCGTCCGAGCCACACTTTCGTCGGTTATTTCATCGGCTCGCCGGGCATGAACCTCATGCCGGCTAAAGTCACGGGCAATCAAGTCAAGGTCGGCAGCGAGACGCTCAATCTCAGCTACGCGCCTAAGACGAATGGGGCGGCCAAAACCGAACTTGGCATCCGCCCCGAATTCATCCGCCTCGGACGGCAGGGCATGCCCGTCGCGATCTCAAAAGTCGAGGATATCGGCAGGCAGAAGATCGTTCGCGCCCGATTTGCCGATCAGCCGATCGCGATCGTCGTGCCGGAGGATGCGGAAATCCCGGCGGACGCGCGGGTCAGCTTCGATCCGGACGCCATCAGCATCTACGCCGATTCATGGCGTGTCGGCAGGGAGGGCTGACCGTGGAAAAGACCTGGAACAACAAGGCGTGGTTTCTCGTCCTGCCGGTATTGCTGCTGGTCGCATTTTCCGCCGTCATTCCGCTGATGACGGTGGTCAATTACTCCGTTCAGGACACGTTCGGTAACAACGAGTTCTTCTGGGCGGGAACCGACTGGTTCGTGCAAACACTTCATTCTGACCGCTTCTGGGCGGCGCTGCAGCGAAACCTGCTGTTTTCCTTCATCATCCTGATGCTTCAAATCCCGCTCGGCGTCTTCATCGCGCTCAACATGCCGAAAAAGGGCATCGGTGTTCCGATCTGCCTGGTGCTGATGGCGCTTCCGCTGCTCATCCCGTGGAACGTGGTCGGCACGATCTGGCAGGTCTTTGGCCGTGTGGACATCGGCTTGCTCGGCCACACGCTGGAAGCGATGGGACTCGACTACAACTATGTCCGCGATCCCATCGACGCGTGGATTACGATCATCGTCATGGATATCTGGCACTGGACGAGCCTCGTCGTCCTGCTCTGCTATGCTGGTATCGTTTCGATCCCGGAGGCCTATTACCAGGCGGCGAAGATTGACGGCGCCTCGCGCTGGTCGGTCTTCCGCTATATCCAGCTCCCGAAGATGAAACGCGTGCTGCTGATTGCCGTGCTGCTGCGCTTCATGGACAGCTTCATGATTTATACCGAACCCTTCGTCGTCACCGGCGGTGGCCCCGGCAATTCCACGACATTCCTCTCGATCGATCTCGTGAAGATCGCGGTCGGCCAGTTCGACCTCGGGCCTGCCGCCGCGATGTCGATTATCTACTTCCTGATTATCCTGCTCCTCTCGTGGATCTTCTACACGGTGATGACCAGCAGCGACGCAAATTCGTGAGAAGGGAGGGGAACATGAAAGCCAAGAAATACAAACCTGCCGGCAACTTCTCCTGGATCGTCTCGACGCTCTACATCCTCTTTCTGCTGCTGCCGATCTACTGGCTGATCAACATGAGCTTCAAGGAGAACGCCGAGATCACCGGCACCTTCTCGCTCTGGCCGCTGAACCCGACGCTGCGGAACTACGCGGTGATCTTTACCGATCCATCCTGGTACAGAGGTTACATCAATTCCATCATCTATGTCGTGATGAACACGGTGATATCGGTGCTGGCGGCGCTTCCGGCGGCCTATGCTTTCTCGCGATACCGCTTCCTCGGCGACAAGCATCTGTTCTTCTGGCTGCTGACAAACAGGATGGCTCCGCCGGCAGTCTTCGCGCTTCCCTTCTTCCAGCTCTATTCGGCCTTCGGCCTCATCGACACGCATATCGCGGTTGCCCTGGCGCACTGCCTTTTCAATGTGCCGCTGGCGGTC
This sequence comes from Rhizobium sp. SVR5-9E, assembly GCF_056755095.1. NCBI lineage: Bacteria > Pseudomonadati > Pseudomonadota > Alphaproteobacteria > Hyphomicrobiales > Rhizobiaceae > Rhizobium > Rhizobium sp. SVR5-9E. Next base: position 17,984 of record NZ_JBNDHS010000059.1, read on the forward strand.
TGGATCCTTGAAGGCTTCATGTCGGGCGTGCCGAAGGAAATCGACGAGACGGCCTATATCGATGGGTATTCGTTCCCGCGCTTCTTCGTGAAGATCTTCATGCCGCTGATTGCGAGCGGCATCGGCGTCGCCGCTTTCTTCTGCTTCATGTTTTCATGGGTCGAACTGTTGCTTGCCCGCACGCTGACGACGACGGCCGCAAAGCCGATTTCGGCGATCATGACCCGCACCGTTTCCGCGGCCGGCATGGATTGGGGTGTTCTGGCGGCGGCCGGCGTGCTGACGATCGTGCCGGGTGCGCTCGTCATTTATTTCGTCCGGAACTACATCGCCAAGGGTTTCGCGCTTGGGCGCGTTTGAGGGGAGCTGGATATGAACTTTTCCTGGATGGCGTGGACGTTGCCGACAGCGCTGTTCTTTCTGACGATCCTGTTGCTGCTGATCGGCATGAGCATCTGGGAATATTTTGCGCCGGGAGGCTCCCCGCGGGTCGGCATCCTGCGTTTCGAGACGACGCGCGGGGACCGCCTCTTCGTCTCGCTGCTCGGCGCCGCATTCATTCATCTCGCATGGCTGGGCCTTGTGGGGCCTAACCTGTGGTGGGCTCTTGCCCTCTCCGTAGTCTACGCCCTCGGCGTGTTCCGCTACGTGTGACGGCAAGGAGATACAGATGGCCGGGGGTAGGTCTGGCCGCCTGAGACGTGCAAATGCAATCGCAAACTCTGGGAGGATATTATGCGAAGGCATCTATTAGCGACAACAGCAGGCATTTTGCTGGCCATGGCCGGCTCCGCCTACGCGGGGATGGATGAGGCGAAAGCCTTTCTGGACAAGGAAATCGGGGATCTCTCGACGCTTTCCCGCGCCGATCAGGAAAAGGAAATGCAGTGGTTCATCGATGCGGCGAAGCCTTTCGCCGGGATGGAAATCAAGGTGGTCTCCGAGCCCATCGCAACCCACAGCTATGAACAGAAAGTGCTGGCGCCGGCATTCAGCGCCATAACGGGCATCAAGATTAGCCATGACATCATCGGCGAAGGCGACGTGATCGAGAAACTGCAGACGCAGATGCAGTCGGGAGAGAACATCTACGACGCCTATGTCAATGATTCCGACCTGATCGGTACCCATTGGCGCTACCTGCAGGCGCGTAGCCTGACCGACTGGATGGCGAACGAGGGCAAGGACGTCACCAACCCCGGCCTCGACCTCGCCGACTTCATTGGCACCAGCTTTACGACGGCTCCGGACAAGGAGCTGTACCAGCTGCCGGACCAGCAGTTCGCGAACCTCTACTGGTTCCGATACGACTGGTTCAACGACGAAAAGAACAAGGCCGACTTCAAGGCTAAGTACGGCTACGATCTCGGCGTTCCGGTCAACTGGTCTGCCTATGAGGACATCGCCGAGTTCTTCACCGGCCGCGAGATCGACGGCAAGAAGGTCTATGGCCACATGGACTACGGCAAGAAGGACCCGTCGCTCGGATGGCGCTTCACCGACGCCTGGCTCTCCATGGCCGGCAACGGCGACAAGGGCATCCCGAACGGTCTGCCGGTCGACGAATGGGGTATCAAGGTCGACGAAAACTCGCGGCCGGTCGGCTCGTGCGTGGCGCGCGGCGGTGACACCAACGGCCCGGCGGCGGTCTATTCGCTCCAAAAATATCTCGATTGGCTGAAGGCCTATGCTCCGCCGGAAGCACAGGGCATGACCTTCTCTGAATCAGGCCCCGTGCCGGCCCAGGGCAACGTCGCCCAGCAGATCTTCTGGTACACCGCCTTTACCGCCAACATGGTCGCTCCCGGCCTGCCGGTGGTGAATGAGGACGGCTCGCCGAAATGGCGCATGGCGCCGAGCCCGCACGGCGTCTACTGGAAGGACGGCATGAAACTCGGCTATCAGGACGTGGGTTCATGGACGCTGATGAAGTCGACGCCTGACGATCGCGCCAAGGCGGCTTGGCTCTATGCGCAGTTCGTGACCTCGAAGACCGTGGACGTGAAGAAGAGCCATGTCGGCCTCACCTTCATCCGCGAGTCCACGATCCGCGACAAGAGCTTCACCGAACGTGCGCCAAAGCTCGGTGGTCTGATCGAGTTCTACCGCTCGCCGGCTCGCGTGCAGTGGTCGCCAACCGGCACGAACGTGCCTGACTACCCGAAGCTCGCCCAGCTCTGGTGGCAGGCGATCGGTGAGGCGGCAACTGGGGCTCAGACGCCGCAGGAAGCGATGGATTCGCTTTGCTCCGAGCAGGAAAAGGTGCTGCAGCGCCTGGAACGAGCAACGGTCCAAGGCGACATTGGTCCGAAGCTCGCCGAAGAGCACGATCTCGAATACTGGAACAAGGATGCCGCCGGAAAAGGCAATCTCGCTCCGCAGTTGAAGGTCGAGAACGAAAAAGAGAAGCCGATCACGGTCAACTACGACGAACTGGTCAAGAGCTGGCAGTCGAACTGATCGTCATCGGAGCGGGCCGGAGGAAACGAGGCTTCCGGCCCGCGTCACAAGCTTTGTACCGCAGGGGAACAAGTCCAGTGACTGCGGAGTTATTCAGCGCATCCAATTCGATTGTGCTGGATAGAAAATGACCGATTTTCGAGCCATATCCGATAACCGCAGGTCAGCCAAAGCAATTGATTACATTACCACGGTCGCTCGCCGCCGCGCAGTTCCCCCCACCGTACCGGACGGTATCGTCAGCCAGGGCCGAAACGCCTGGCGTGTGGGCAAGGCGGACAAGGCGGCCTTTCTGGTCGACGGCGCAGCTTATTTCGCGGCGCTCGATCAGGCCGTGCGTCAGGCAAGACATTCGATCTGGATCATCGGCTGGGATTTTGATCCCGATATCCGGTTGAGACCATATGCAAGCTCACAGACACTTCGTGATCTCCTGCTGGAACTTGCGGACGACAACCCCTCGCTGCAGATCCGGATTTTGGTCTGGGGCATGGGGCCGATCTATTCCGGCAAGACACTGAAGCTCTTCAAGGAAAGCGACCTTTCTGCACACCCTCAGATCAATCTGCGTTTCGACTTGCGGCACCCGTTGCGCGGCTGCCACCATCAAAAGCTGGTTTCCGTCGATGACAGCGTCGGCTTCCTTGGCGGCATAGATCTGACAGCGCGGCGCTGGGACGAGCCGGACCATCGCGTCGACAACCCGCATCGTAGGACGCCCGACGGGGTACCTTACGGTCCCGTGCACGATATGCAGGCGATGATTTCCGGCGAAGCGGCACGACTGATCGGCGAGGTGTGCCGGCGGCGATGGAAACAGGCAACCGGTGAGGCGATCGCAGACTCTCCCGAGGAAGCAGTGCCATGGCCGCCTGCGATCCCCCCGGAAATGGAGCATGTGAAGGCAGCCATTGCACTCACAGAGCCGGGACTGATTGGCAAACGCGGGCGCTTCGAAGCCTTCCGCCTGACACGCGATGCCATAAATGCAGCGAGGAAATACATCTATATCGAGACGCAATATCTCGCCTCTTTTGGCGTAGCCCGGGCGATTGCGAAACGCCTCAGAGAGGCTGATGGCCCGGAGATTGCCGTTCTGGTCACGAAGAGCTCGCACGGCCTTATCGAAAAGCTGACAATGGGCAACAACCGCGACCGGTTGATCCGCAGGCTCAAACGCATCGACCGGCATGACCGCTTGCGCGTGATGTACCCCGTAGTGCCGGACGGGCAGGATGGCGAGCAGGAGGTCATCATTCATTCCAAGGTGGTCATTGTCGACGATCATTTCATTCGAATCGGCTCGTCCAATCTCAACAACCGTTCGGAGGGGCTTGATACGGAATGTGACCTGGCAATCGAGGCCGAGAGCGACATTCACCGACAGGCAATAGCGGCGCTTCGGCACCGGCTGATCGCCGAGCATCTCGATGCCACGCTCGAGGCGGTGCGCGACATGGAAACCGCGAAGTGCTCGCTGCTCGCTACCCTGGAAGCACTGAATTTCCGCAAGCGGGGTCTCCGCCATTTTTCGGTCGATGTCTTCCGAGGCCAGACATCGCCGATGATCGGGACTGCCCTCGTTGACCCCCGCCGGCCCTACTGGCTGCTACAGAAGCTGCGTCTGCGCATCGGCCGGCTGATCAGCGCCATCTTCTGACACCTTCCGCCGTTTCCGGAACACGACCTCGCTGATCGCGAAGACCGGAAGGCCGATCAACAATGGAAGCAGGAAATAGATCATCCTGAAGGCGACCAGAGCGCCGATTGAAGCGGCCCCGGGCAGGATGTGGCTTATTGTTGTTTCGAGGACGCCCAGGCCTCCCGGCACGTGCGTGAAGAGGACCGCGATATTGGCAAGCACATAGGCCGTCGCCGTCTGGACGAAGCTTACGTTTCCCTGGGCCGCCAGCATCTGATGCAGGCAGGCTGCGACGAAGATGAAGTTCAGCGTGCCGATGAAGACCTGGCCAAACGCGATCTTCAGGCTTGGCATTTCAAAGCTCCACTTCCACAGATGCAGCGGTGCGCGGAGGGTCGCGGAAAGCACGAGGTAGAGAGCGGGAAGACCGAGACAGGCGAGGCCGAGGCTGAACAGTCCGGCCGGGTTGAGTTTGAGGAGGTTTGCAGCGTCCTGCGGGTTGAAGAGCAAAGCGAGGCCGGCGAGCGCCGATAGGCCGATACCCACGGTCAGGCCGCAAAACAGGATGACCTTGGCGATCTCTTCGGCATTCAAGCCCGCCCGCGAATAGAAACGGTAGCGGACAGCGCCGCTGCTCAGCGCTGCGAAACCAAGGTTATGCCCGATCGAGAGACTGGTGAAGGAGGCGAGGGCGGCTTTCGGATAGGGCAGCGGTTTTCCAGCGTAGCGGAGCGCCAGCCAGTCAAAGCCGGTAAGGCAGACATAGGAAGCGGCTGCAAAGCCAAGGCCCGCGATAAGGCGGAGGCCGGGTATCGCGCGGATCGATTCCACGACTTCGCTCAGCGTGTAGCGGCTGAAGACCCTGTAGAGCAGGTAAGCGGCCAGCAGGAGGCCGAGAACGAGGGTTGCATTGATGAGCGCTCGCTTTGCAGACATGCATGTCCCGTTTCGTTGGAGTTCCGCGGATGGAACGAAACAGGCCGAAAGCAAGTTCCCCCGGACATGAGCACATTCTCTTCTGTCTTGCCGGAGCAAGCTGGCGGCGAACTGAAAATCCTGACCTACAATGTGCATAGCTGCATCGGTACGGACAGGCGAATCGAGCCGACGCGGATCGCCGATGTGATCGCGGAAACGGGCGCTGATATCATTGCCCTGCAGGAGCTGGATGTTGGCCGCAAACGCACTGGCGGCGTCGACCAAGCCCATATGATCGCCTCACTCTTGAAGATGGAAGCCCACTTTCATCCGGCGCTGCATGTCGAGGAAGAGAAATACGGCGATGCCATTTTGACAGCCCTTCCCACCCGGCTGATCAAAGCCGGACCGCTGCCCTCCGTTGGCGAGATGCGCGGAGCGATATGGGTGCAAGTCGACCTGGCCGGAGCCCATTTGAACCTATTGAATACGCATCTTGGTCTGCGCCGCGTTGATCGGGCGCGGCAGGCGACGGCGCTGCTCGGCGAGGAATGGATCGGAAGTGCCAACTTCCGAGCTGCGCCAGCGATCATCTGTGGCGACCTCAATGCCATTCCGTCATCGCCGGCCTACAAAATGCTCGCACGCCATTTCCGCGATGCACATCTGCTCGCCGCCCGGCGTCCGCGCGCGACCTACCCTTCGCGGTTGCCGGTTCTGCGCATCGATCATATTTTTGTATCCGATGGACTTGGTGTGACATCCGCGACTGTGCCGACGACACCGCTCGCGCGCCGTGCCTCCGACCATCTCCCCCTGTTGGTCAGCGTCTTGCCGGGTCCAGCGCTCAGGTGATCGGAAAATCGATGCGAGGTCTCTGCGGAAACTGGGTTCCGGCATGCTGATGGTTTGATGCATGCGAACGTGCATCCGAGCGCCTCGCCAGCCAAAAATCACACCCGTGAAACGCTACCTTCTTCCGTCCTCTCGCAGGGAAACGAGTTTTATGCTGCAGTTTTGAGTGAGTAAAAGTTTTTCAATGACTTAGCATGGCATTTGATTTTTCTTGCATCGCGAGAAAGACTTGACGCCGCTGCTTTTATATCGTTTTAAATTATCAACCGCGATGGGAGTTGCGGGGCATGTTTGCCGCTTCAACTGCGGGAGACATCACGGCGGACGAGGAGGGTCTCGCCGCTGACTTGCGAACGGGAGGATATCATGCGCAAGTTTTTGGGCTCGGCAGCTGTTGCTGCCGTTATGATGGCGGGTACGGCAGCTTACGCAGCCGAAAACGTCGAAGTTCTGCACTGGTGGACATCCGGCGGTGAAGCCGCGGCTCTTAACGTGCTGAAAAAGGATCTGGAAACGAAAGGCATCGGCTGGACCGACATGCCGGTCGCCGGCGGCGGCGGCTCCGAAGCGATGACCGTTCTGCGCGCCCGCGTTACATCAGGCAACGCCCCGACGGCCGTGCAGATGCTCGGTTTTGACATCGTCGACTGGGCCAAGGAAGGCGCGCTGGGCAATCTCGACGATACTGCCGCCAAGGAAGGCTGGGACAAGGTCATTCCGGCGGCGCTGCAGAATTTCTCCAAATATGACGGCCATTGGATCGCCGCGCCGGTCAACGTTCACTCCACCAACTGGATCTGGATCAACAAGGCCGCGCTCGACAAGGCCGGCGGCAAGGAGCCGGCGAACTGGGATGAGCTGATTGCACTGCTCGACAAATTCAAGGCTCAGGGGATTGTCCCGATAGTTGGCGGCGGCAACGCCTGGAACGCGACAACGATGTTCGACTCCGTCGTTCTTTCGCTGGGCAACGATTTCTACAAACAAGCCTTTAACGATCTCGATCCTGCCGCGTTGGGCAGCGACAAGATGAAGGAAGCCTTTACCCGCCTGACCAAGCTGCGGTCCTATGTCGACGACAACTTCTCCGGCCGCGAGTGGAACCTCGATTCTGCCATGGTTATCGAGGGCAAGGCCGGTATGCAGATGATGGGCGACTGGGCAAAGGGCGAATTCATAAAGGCCAAGAAGGTCCCCGGCACCGATTTCGTCTGCATGCGCTTCCCCGGCACCCAAGGGAGCGTAACGTTTAACTCCGACATGTTTGCGATGTTCAAAATTGCACAGGACAAGGTGCCCGCACAGCTGCAGATGGCATCCGCCATCGAAAGCCCGACGTTCCAGTCCGCCTTCAATGTTGTCAAGGGGTCGGCTCCTGCACGCACCGACGTCCCGAATACGGACTTCGACGCTTGTGGCAAAAAGGCAATCGCAGACCTCAAGGAAGCCAGCGACAAGGGCACGTTGATGGGCTCCATGTCGAACGGTTACGGTGCACCGGCGGCAGTGAAGAACGCGGTCTATGACGTCGTCAACCGCGTGTACAACGGCGAACTGACGCCGGATGAAGCGATCAAGGAACTGCCGGCCGCCGTCGCTGCTGCGAAGTAACAGGCCAAAATAGGCCCTCATGGCCCGGAGCGGTACTGCTCCGGGCCTCTTCCGGACAGACCACCTCGACGGTAACGCCAGACCATGTACAGTCGCAACCGATTGCAGGAGATATTGCCGAAACTGGTGCTCGCGCCAAGTTTCCTCATCGTCCTGATCTTCGTCTATGGCTTCATCGCCTATACCGGCTTTCTGTCGCTGACCGACAGCAAGATGCTGCCGTCCTACAATCTCGTGGGCCTCATCAACTACCAGAGGCTCTGGGCGTTGCCGCACTGGTGGCTCGCGATCAGCAATCTCGCGATCTTCGCATCTCTCTACATCATCATCTGCTCGGTGCTTGGGTTGTTCCTTGCGATCCTGCTTGATCAGAAGATTCGCGGGGAAGGATTGATCCGGCCGATTTATCTCTATCCGATGGCGATCTCTTTCATCGTCACCGGGACGGCATGGAAATGGTTCCTGGATCCCGGTATCGGCCTTGAGAACACGATGCATCTCTGGGGCTGGGAAAGCTTCTCATTCAACTGGATCAAGGATCGCAACTACGCCATCTACTGCGTGGTGATCGCGGCCGTGTGGCAGTCGTCCGGCTTTGTCATGGCGATGTTTCTCGCCGGCCTTCGCGGTGTCGACAACGAGATGATCAAGGCAGCCCAGGTTGACGGCGCCTCGACCGTGACGATCTACCGGAGGATCATCATTCCGCTGATGCGGCCCGTGTTTCTTTCGGCCTTCGTCGTGCTCGCGCATCTGGCGATCAAGGCCTATGACTTGATCATCGCGCTGACCGGCGGGGGGCCGGGGCAGGCGACGGAGCTTCCCGCGACCTTCATGTATTCCTATACCTTCACCCGCAATTCGATGGGCATCGGCGCATCGTCGGCGATTATCATGCTGGCCATGATCTTCTCGATCATCATTCCCTATCTCTATTCGGAAATCCGCGGAGGCAGCAGCCGATGAGCACGCCAAACCCGCAGAACGTGATGTCGCACAACCGGCTGACCCGGGCTTTGATCTATGCGGCGCTGATCTTCTTCGTCGTCTATTTCCTGCTGCCGCTTTATGTGATGGTGGTCAATTCCTTCAAGCCGCTGGATGAAATCCGGCAGGGCGGCATGCTGAACCTGCCGCAGGTCTGGACCATCGAGCCGTGGATATCCGCGTGGTCGACGGCACAGGTCGGCGTGCAGCCGACGGGGCTCAGGCCCTTCTTCATCAACTCGATCCTCATGGTCATCCCGGCGGTGGCGATCTCGACGATCATGGGCGCGCTGAACGGCTATGTGCTGACGAAATGGCGCTTCCCGGGTTCGAACATCTTCTTCGGGATGCTATTGCTCTCCTGTTTCATTCCGTTCCAGATCGTGCTCATCCCGATGGCCCGCATCCTTGGCATACTTGGTTTGGCCGGGTCGATCTGGGGTCTCATCATGGTGCACGTGATATACGGCCTTGGCTTCACAACGCTTTATTTCCGCAACTACTATGAAGCGTTCCCGACCGAACTCGTGCGCGCGGCGCAGATCGACGGCGCCACCTTCTTCCAGATTTTCCGGCGCATCCTGCTGCCGTCCTCGGCGCCGATCATCGTGGTGTCCGTCATCTGGCAGTTCACCAATATCTGGAACGACTTCCTGTTCGGCGCGTCGTTTTCCGGACCCTATTCGACGCCGATGACGGTGGCTCTCAACAATCTCGTGTCGTCATCCACCGGCGTCAAGGAATACAATGTTCACTTCGCGGGCGCGATCCTCGCCGCCTTGCCGACACTCGTCGTCTACATCGTCTCCGGCCGCTATTTCGTGCGCGGCCTGATGTCGGGCGCAGTCAAGGGATAGCCTCATGTCGTTTCTCAAGATCTCCAACCTGCGCAAATCCTACGGCTCTATCGAGATCCTGAAGGACATCAATATCGAAATCGAAAAGGGCGGCTTCCTGGTGCTGGTCGGCCCGTCCGGTTGCGGCAAGTCCACGCTGCTGAACGCAATCGCTGGCCTCGAACCGATCACGTCCGGCGACATTGCGATCAACGGCCGCTCGGTTGAGGGGCTCGCACCATCGCAGCGCGACATTGCGATGGTGTTCCAGTCCTACGCGCTCTACCCGAACATGACGGTTGCCGGGAATATCGCCTTCGGCATGGAAATCCGCAAAGTGCCGAAGGAAGAGCGCGAAAGGGCCATCAAGGAAGTGGCGGATATGCTGCAGATCGGTCATCTGCTCGACCGCAAGCCAAGCCAGCTTTCCGGCGGCCAGCGACAGCGCGTCGCAATGGGGCGCGCGCTGGTGCGCCACCCGCAGGTCTTCCTCTTTGACGAGCCGCTGTCCAACCTCGACGCGAAGCTGCGCGTCGACATGCGCACGGAGATCAAGCGGCTGCACCAGCGCATGAAGACGACGATCGTCTATGTCACGCACGATCAGATCGAGGCGATGACGCTCGCGACGAAGATCGCCGTGCTGAAGGATGGCGTGCTGCAGCAATTCGGCACGCCAGCCGAGATCTACAACAGGCCGGCCAATATTTTCGTGGCTGACTTCATGGGATCGCCAGCCATGAATCTCCTGAACGCGACACTGGAAAGTTCCGACACCGGGGGGCTGCAGGTCTCGCTCGACCGGCCGAATGCCGCGGCGCTGAAGCTCCCGGTTCCTGCCGGCAACAACAGCCTGACCTCCTATGCCGGCAAGAAGGTCATCTTCGGCATTCGCCCGGAAGCCCTGACCGATCCCGACGGCGCAGACCGCAAGGCGAAGTCGCTGGCGGAGGGCGATTGCCCGATCGAGGTCGTCGAACCGGCGGGCTCGGACACTTTTGCCGTGACGAAACTCGGCGGCAAGTCGGTCGTCGCGCGGCTGCGTGCCGATGCCGGCATTCAGCCCGGGCAGAGCACGCGCCTTGCCTTCAATCTCGACAAGGCGGTTTTCTTCGATCCGGAAAGCCAGCTCCGGATCGCGTAACGTCGAGAGCCTTGAAGGCTCTATCAGACGGCCGTTACCTGCAAGGTGACCGGTGAGAAACGGGAGGAGATTGCCTCGACCGTGATGCTACCCATAAGCCCGGTCGCCTCCAGCCAGAAGCCGGCCGTACCGCCCTGCAGGGGAACGATGGAACGACCGACGATCCTGGCAGGACCGTCGACGTGCAGCGCGACGTTGTCGTGCAGGAAGGGCAGGCGCTGGCCGTACTGATCCAAGGCTCGGATGACCACCCGCGTTGTGTCGCGTTCGCGGGCTTTCAACGAGGTGCTATCGGCCACCACTTCGAGCGTCATCGGCAGCGGATCGGCGGCAAGCCGCAGCCTGGCGACCGGCTGACCATCGATATACCCCGTGAATTCGCCGTCGAGCCACTCAAGACCCCATGTGCCAAGTTCATCCGCCGTAAAATGGCGATGATCCAGCACGACGGGCGGATGCGGCAGGTGCGGATAGTTTTCGCGATCCGGGCCAATGCGCTTTGTAAGCGAGCCGTATCTCAATTCGACTTCATCGCAGTTGGTAAGGATGATCAGCGGCAGAACGCCGCCGATATTGCGCTCCCCGCGCGCCCAGAAGGTTACGGGCTTCATGATGATCTCGTCGGACGGATCGCACTGGCTGGAATAGACGTAGGCAGCGAATTTCGGCTCGCGGAACATGTCGAGCACGCCGTGATAGCAGATGCGGTCGCCGGAGCCGAAGTCCTTGTGGGTATTGTAGTCGAACATGCACCAGCCGATCGCGCCTGAAATGTCGGGGTCGCCATAGGCGGCGTTCAGCACTTCGAGGTGCCGCCGGACGTGCTCGGCCTGACGCGCCTCCTGATCGTAGATCTTGGTCGGGTGCATGTGGCCGTTGAACTCGGTGATGAGGTACGGCACTTTGCGATCGAGACCGGTATTTTCCTGCTGGCTGCGAAGCGCCGTGCGCGGTCGATTGGCGCCGGGCAATTCCTCGTTGCCGAGGATGAAGTCGTTCATCGTGTAAACGTCTTCGAGCAGCTCGCTGTCCGTGAGGTAGCGGACGCCGCCGGTCTCGCGTGTCGGGTCAAGTTCGCGGGCAAGACGGTTGGTTTCGGTGTAGAAGTCGTGACTGTCCAGCGACTCGTTGATGCGCACGCCCCAGATGACGATCGAAGGATGGTTCCAGTCGCGTTCGATCATGCGGCGAACGTTCTGGATCGATTCCTTTTGCCATTCGAGATCGCCGATGTGCTGCCAGCCGGGGATTTCTTCGAAGACCAGCAAACCGATGCGATCGCACTGATCCAGGAACCATTTCGACTGCGGGTAGTGCGAGGTGCGGACGATATTGCACTTCAGCACCGACTTCATGATGTCGGCGTCGCGCTCCTGCGCCGAGCGTCCGGCGGCATAGCCGACATAGGGAAATGACTGATGGCGGTTCAGGCCACGCAGCTTCAGCGGTGCACCGTTGAGCAGAAAGCCCTCCGGCGTGAACTCGGCGGTACGGAATCCGAAATGCGAAGACAGCCTGTCCGAGCCATGGCTGGTCTTCAGGTCAACGACGATTTCGTAAAGAGTGGGGCTGGAGATATCCCAGAGCAGAATGTCCGTCAGGTTTTCGAAGGAAAGCGTCACATCTTCGCCCGTCGTATCGGCGGATGCGGTCGCAATCACGGTGCCGGAGCTATCCTTCAACGAACCGGTGACGGCACCGATAAAGCCGGAACTCTGCGGATTGGCGAGATGGCAGCGGACGCTGACTGATTTGGCGTCGGAAAGTACGTTTGCGGTTTCGATCTTGATGTTGCTGATCGAAACCGCGCCGGTGACTTTGAGCCAGGCGTCGCGATAGATGCCGGCATAGGTGAGATAATCGATGCGGCCGCCAAAGGGCGGGATAGCCGGGTTCTCGCTGCCGTCGATCTTCACAGTGATCAGATTGTCGCCTGGGAGGAGCTTGCCTGTGAGGCGGGCCTCGAATGGCGTGTAACCGTCCTTGTGAGCAACGATCCGTTCGCCGTTCAGATAGACGACGCTGTCTGCCATGGCGCCGTCGAAGACGATCGATACCTCGCGTCCTTCGAATTCCGGAAGCCAGCGCAAGATCTTCTGATAGGTAAAAGCGCGCTGATAAAGCGTCTCGTCAAAATAGTTGAAGGGCAGCTCGACGGCAGTGTGCGGCAGGCTGACGCTCCTCGTGCCGTCGAAGGCATCGAGCAGCCGCTGGCCGAAACCCTCGTGGAAACTCCATGATTCATTGAACGAGACGACGGACCGCATCCCGGACTCCTCTCAAGCATGTCTATTGGTTCGGCCGGCAAGGCCGCTTATGGATATTGCGCGCCATTCGTCGTGGTATAGATCGAGTAGAGCGACTGCGTCGCCGTGATGAAGAGGCGGTTCTTCTTCTGGCCGCCGAAGACGACGTTGGAGACGGTCTGCGGCACTTTGATCTTGCCGAGCAACGTGCCGTCCGGCGCAAAGCAATGGACGCCATCGGCGGCACTAGTCCACAGATTGCCGTCGATATCGAAGCGAAAGCCGTCGGGTATGCCGTTGTCGATCGAGCAAAAATAGCGGCTGTTGGTCAGTCTCCTGCCGTCGGCAACGTCGAAGACACGGATATGACGCGGCACGTCATGATCGGCAGAGCCGGAGTCGGCGATGTAAAGCTGTTTTTCGTCGGGCGAAAAAGCAAGGCCGTTCGGCTGGATGAAATCGGTAACCACCGCTTCGACTTTTCCGCTGTGCGGATCGATGCGGTAGACATTGCGTGTATCCTGTTCCTGCTCCGCCTTGTGCCCCTCATAGTCCGACTTTATTCCGTAGCTCGGGTCCGTGAACCAGATCGAGCCGTCGGACTTCACGACGACGTCGTTCGGCGAGTTGAGGCGCTTGCCCTGGTAGCTGTCGGCGAGCACGGTGATCTTGCCGTCGGGCTCCGTACGCGTGACGCGGCGGCCGCCGTGTTCGCAAGAGATGAGGCGGCCCTGGCGATCGCGGGTGTTGCCGTTGACGTAGTTCGATGGCGAGCGAAAAACCGAAACGCCGCCATCCGGCATCCAGCGCAGCATCCGCTCGTTGGGGATATCGCTCCAGATCAGGCAATTGAGATCGGAGAACCAGACGGGGCCTTCCGCCCAGCGACAGCCCGTATAAAGCTCCTCCAGCCTCGCGCTGCCTGCAATCAGGTTTCTGAAACGGTCATCACGGATGTCATAGAGCGTATCTTCCGACACTGCTTGGCTCCTCCCTAACCATTGAGTATTTCGTAAACAGAAACGGCAATGGGTTCCAGAGCCCGGTGTGTCAAATCCGCCGGGCTCTGGTGATTTTTCAGAGAGGTGTTGCAGGATGGGGCGAGCCGTCATATGCGCCCCAGATCGACTGGTCGAAACAGATGACAGAACCGGTCATCAGGCCGGATTCTGCCGAGGAGAGGTAGGCGCAGGCGCGGGCGACCTCTTCGGGGTCGACGAGGCGGCCAAATGGCTGAGTTTCTGCCGCCTTGGCCAGCCAATCGTCGGGCGCGTTGTGGTATTCCCTCTGGATGCGGTCCTCGCCTTCCGACGCCATCCAGCCGATATTGAGGCCATTGACGCGGATGCGATTGCGCAGCAGCGCGTAAGCCGTGTTTTTCGTCAGTGTTTCAAGTGCACCCTTCGATGCGCAATAAGCGGCGATGAAGGGCTGGCCGGCCTTGGCGGACATCGAGCCTATGTTGACGATGGTGCCTTCGATCTTTTCGCGGCGCATCACCTTGACCGCTTCCTGCATCAGGAAGAACGGCGCCCGGACATTGATCGCGAACATCCGGTCGAAAAGCTCCGGGCTGGTGTCGAGGATTGTGCCGCGATCGGTGATGGCTGCGGCGTTGACCAGGGCATCGACCCGACCGAAGGTCTCGTCACAGGCGCGCACCACATTCTGCGCGTCTTCGACCTTCTCAAGATCCGCCTTGACGTAAACGACCTTGGCTCCTGTCTTTGAGGAGATCTCCTCGGCCTTCGCCTTGCCCTTCTGTTCGTTGCGGCCGCAGATGACGATGCCTTTCGCGCCGCGCTCGGCAAAAAGGCGGGCGATGGTGGCGCCAAGCCCCTGCGTGCCGCCGGTGACGATTGCGATCTTGCCGTCGAGGCGGCTGTGGTCCGTGGTCATCAGATTCCTCCCTCATTGATGCATGGTGATGATATGCGAATTGCCCCTCTGGGGGCGAGGGCCTTAATGTTGCAGACCACCGAAGTCTTCCTTGAGCCGCGAAATGGAGCTACAGCTTCGATTGAAGCGAAAGTGAAGGCCATGGATAAGAGCGATATCGGCACGATTGCAGCATGGCTCACGGAACAGGGCCTGAAAGGAACCTCGGAATCCGAGCTGCTGTCCGGATTCTGTGTTGCGTGCCGGGCAGCGGGCTTGCCGCTGGACCGCGGGATGGCGCTTATGGACACGCTGCATCCGGTGCACGAGGGACGCGCCTTTCGCTGGGATAGCGAGTCGGAAATCGAGAGCGAATTCGAATATGGTCCGAGCGGCGAAGGCGAGGCGCTCTCTACTTGGCAGCGCTCGGCTTTCTATTATCTATGGTCAGGGAATGAAAACGAAGTTCGCCGCCGCATCGGCTTCGGCGATCCCATCGATTTCAATATGCTCGACAAGCTGCTCGAAGCGGGCCACACGGACTACGTGGCGCTCGTCCATCGTTTCGCCAAGGAAGGCACGATCGGCGAGATGGACTGCTTCTTCTCGCATTTCGCTACCAAGCATCCGGAAGGCTTTTCCGACCAGGATCTGAGCATTCTCCGAAAGCTCGTGCCCATTCTGGGGCTCGCAATCAAATGCATAGCTCTCGGCAGGATCGCGCGGACGATTGCAGAGGTTTACCTCGGCAAGGATGCCGCGCGGCAGGTGATGGAAGGCAAGATCAGCAGGGGCAAGTCCGAGAGGATTTCGGCAGCACTCTGGTTCTCCGACCTTCTGAACTACACCAAGATATCGGACAACGCGCCACCCGAAGAAATCCTGCCGTTCCTTAATGAATATGGCGAAGCAGTGATTTCAGCGATCCATGAGGCAGGTGGCGATGTGCTGAAACTTATCGGCGATGGCGTGCTTGCGATCTTCAAGGCGGAGGAGCCATCCGACGCCTGCTGCGCAGCACTGCGCGCAGAAAGATCGTTGCGGGAAAAGCTCGCGACGCTCAATGCTGCACGTATCGTGGACGGCCGGCCGACAACAGACGTCTATCTCGGCCTCCATATCGGTGATGTGTTCTACGGCAATATCGGCAGCCAGGAACGGCTTGATTTCACGGTTATCGGTCCAGCGGTCAACGAGGTCAGCCGGATTGCTTCAGTCTGCCGGTCGGTCGATCTCAACGTGCTGATGTCATCGGATTTTGCCGCGGCTATTCCGGATGCCGAGCGCGCCGGCATTGCCTGCATTGGCCGCTACGCGCTTCGCGGCGTCAAGCGGGCGCAGCAGCTCTACACGCTCGAGACTGCGCAGCTCGGTGGTCCAGGCTGACGAAGCAGCCCCTGGCCGCCATCTATCCAAATCGGTGTACCGGTGATGTGGCGCGAGCGGTCGGTGGCAAAAAACAGGATGGCTTCGGCGACGTCGTCGCTTTGCCCCGCTTCCCCGCCAGTGATCGGAATCTCGCCTTCCGGCCAGACGACCGGGATTTCCGTTTCCCTTCGGTGGCGGCTCCTGGTGTTCTCATCGATATTCGTGTCGATGGCGCCCGGGCAGACGGCATTGACGCGGATCCCGTGCTTGCCAAGTTCCAGCGCAAGCTGCTGCACCATAGCGACCTGACCGGCCTTCGTGACCGTATAGGCGGTTGCTCCCGGAGTCGTGAAGGTACGCGTACCATTGATCGAGGAGACGACGATGATCGAGCCGCCACCATTCGACTTCATGTGCGGGACGGTGAGATGGAGCGTCAGGTAGGTTCCCCGCAGGTTGACGTTGATCGTCTTGTCCCACTCCTCCGGCTTCAGGTCGTCGATCGGCGCCCAAACACCGTTGATGCCGGCATTGGCGACGACGATGTCGATGCGGCTGAATTTGGTGACGAGCTTTTCGATCGCCCCGCGCATGGCGGCTTCATCGCTGGTGTCGGCAGTCAGCGGAATCGACTCGCCGCCTGCGGAATGGATTTCGGCGCATGTTTCCTCGACCTCGCTGCCGGTGCGGCTCAAAACGCCCACCTTGGCGCCTTCCGCGGCCAGCCTGAGTGCCGTCGCCTTTCCGATGCCGGAACCGGCGCCGGTGACCAATGCAATCTTTCCCTGAAGTTCCATATGCCAATCCTCGTTGCCTTCGCGCTAGGGCAATGTTCGAACGCGGCGCTTGGTTCCAGTTGGAGCAATCGGCGGTGCGGCTTGTTGATTTTGCGGTTGCGAAGGAGCAGATTTCAGCCACGAGGTCTTGTGCTATACGGACTTTTGCCCTTGGGGATGATGAGATCGCAATCATGAGACCGACGTTCACATTGATGCTGCTGGCAATCCTCGGCAGTGGCGCCTTTTTGGCGCTCGCCATTCTGGGCTGGGGTGGTTTTGCAGCATTTTTTTCCCATCCGCCGTTGGTCGCGCTGACCGTTGTCCTCTTCGCGCTCACCATCGCCGCACTTTTCAGCAGCGGAAACCTGAGTGCCGGCGTAAGGGAGGATCGCTCCAACCGCTGGGTACTGACGGCCTTCGCGGTAATTGGCGTGTTGATCGCTTATCTGCCGGCTTATATGGACCGGATCGATGTCTGGACGGTCGACGGCGCTGTCATCCGCTGGATCGGCGTTATCCTCTTTGCCGTGGGTGGGGCGTTGCGGCTTTGGCCGGTATTCACGCTCGGGCGCCGGTTCAGCGGTCTCGTTGCCATTCAGCCCGACCACAAGCTCGTGACGGACGGGGTATTCCGCATCATCCGTAACCCCAGTTATCTCGGCCTGATGGTCAGCACCCTCGGTTGGGCTCTGGCGTTTCGCTCGGTTATCGGAATTGGCCTTACAGCATTGATGCTTGTGCCGCTGATTGCACGCATCCGAGCAGAGGAAGCGCTGCTGGAATCGCAATTCGGTGAAGAATATGCAGCCTACCGCCAGCGAACCTGGCGGTTGATACCGGGCCTCTACTGACTGCAGAGAGCATTCGGGCCGCATCGAACCGGCGTTTGGTGCGATGCGGTGCCAATGAGCCTGAGCGGCGCTCCTAAAGCCTTACCAGATTGCGATAGATCGCCCATTTTTCCGGTCCGTGCACGGCGGCAAGCAGAAGCCCGGCGAAGAAGGTAAAGTGGTCGATGAAGAAGCCGAATTCTGCCTGATTGTTCGCCCAGCGCGACGGGCCATGAAAGGCGAAGGCCAGGAAGATCACGTAGATGCCGGCAAGCAGGCTCGCTTCGGTGAAGAAGGCGCCGGTTATCAAGGCGAGCGCCAAAGCCAGCTCGAAGAAGGCTGCGACCCAGGCGAGAAAACCCGCCATCGGAAAGCCAGCGGAGGCAATGTAGGTTGCGGTTGCGCCCATGTCGGCAAACTTGAAGCCTGCGGCCATGAAGAAGACGAAGCTGAAGATGATGCGCGCGACGATGACTGCAATTGCTCTGGTCATTTGAAATCTCCCTCTGTGAGCTTTCACTATGACGGATACCGCGCGCTGCTTCCTACACCTGCAAGAAAAAAGGGCGGCTCGATGCGACCCCCTTGAACGAAGCTCAGATTTTTATGTGGCCGTCGCCTTCCGAAGATAGAGCCTTATATTGCCGCTCGGGGAGGCTTCAGCCTTCTTGCGGTAGGAAGCGGCCAGGGCCGTTTTCGAGGACAGTTCGATCAAACAGGAGGACGGCATGCAGATCAATCGTACAGGTTCGGCCCAGTGGTCCGGTGGTCTCAAGGATGGCAAGGGACGGATATCGACACAGAGCGGCGCACTAAAGGAATATCCCTATGGCTTTGCGAGCCGCTTCGAAGGCGTTCAGGGCACCAATCCAGAAGAGCTGATCGGCGCGGCCCATGCCGGCTGCTTCACCATGGCGTTGTCGTTGATCCTCAGCGAGGCGGGGCTTACGGCCGAAAGAATGGAGACAACAGCGAGGGTGACGCTTGAAAGCGTCGAAAATGGTTTTGCGATCACGGCGATCCATCTTTCGCTGACAGGCAATGTTCCCGGCGCCGATCAAGAGAAATTCACGGAGCTCGCCAATAAGGCCAAGGCCGGATGCCCTGTCTCCAAGGCGCTTTCCGCAGTGCCGATCACGCTGGAGGTCAAACTGGGCTGATTTCCCTTATTTTCTGGCTTTCAATGCCGCGCGCCCCGGGCCGCGGCATTTTTATGTTTCCGAAAAATATTGACAGCTGACATATGATGTTTTACGACTGACGAAATTCAAAAATCGTCAGTCGTAAGCAAGGCTTTTGAAAACGCATGGATGAGTTGGCAGACAGCACTCTGGAGAAAACCCGCCAGGAGAATGTGACACGCATTCTCGATGCGGCTGATCGGCTTTTCCGTCACTATGGCTACAGCAAGACGACGGTTGCCGATGTGGCGCGCGACCTCGGCATGTCGCCGGCCAATATCTATCGCTTTTTTGCTTCGAAGGTTGAGATCCATCAAGCAATCTGCGGCCGTATGCTCGAGACGAGTTATAAGATGGCTTTCGACATCCGCCATCTGCCCGAAAGCGCTTCTGAACGGCTGCGCCGCTACGTGCGTGGCCAGTATCAGATGACGCTCGATACCATGCTCGACCAAGAGAAGGTGCACGAGATGGTCATCGTCGCCATCGAACGCGACTGGCACGTTATCGAAACGCACATCGACAGCATTCACGACCTTATTGCGGAGATCATCCGCGAGGGCATCGAGGCCGGCGAATTCGCCGAGCAGGACCCAGTCGTCGCATCCCGCTGCTTCGGGGCTGCGACAGTCAATCTCTGTCATCCGCAGATGGTGGCGCAATGTCTCGCCAAAACCAACCGGGCAACGGTGGACGAACTGATCGAATTTTCGATCAGGGCTTTGAAACAATCTGACCGTTAGACAGTCAGGAAATCACACGAAACGATCAGGAGTGGGAAGATGGTTTCGCTTAAGACACGCAGGCTGCCGTCTGTTTTCAGCATAGCGCTTGTCGGCGCGATCACTTTCGGCCTTGCCGGGTGCAGTGGTGAAGAGAAGAAGGCCGAAACGAAGGAAATCATCCGCCCCGTCAAGGTCGTGGAGATTGCCAAGGCTGGCGAAACACGCGCGCTTTACTATTCCGGTGCCGTAAAGGCGCGCGTTGAAATGAACCTTGGCTTCCGCGTCGGCGGTAAGATCACCGAGCGCCTCGTCGATATCGGTGAGCATGTGAAGCCGGGCGATATGCTGGCGCGCATCGATGCCACGGATTATCAGCTCGCGGCAAAGGCAGCGGAAGCGAATCTGGCGGCGGCCGAAAAAGGTGTGCAGACGGCAGACCTCGCCAACAAACGTGCCGTGCAGCTCTTCGATAAGAGCGTTGCCTCCAAATCGCAGCTCGAACAGGCGGCGCTTTCCTACGACCAGGCCGTCTCGACGCGCGATGCCGCGGTCTCCTCGCTCGATCAGGCGAAGAACCAGGTGAGTTACACTGAACTGAGGGCCGACCAGAACGGCATTGTGACCGCAATCAATGCGGACTCGGGTCAGGTCGTGGCTTCCGGTACCCCGGTCGTAACCGTTGCCATCGATGGCGAGAAGGAGGTCCAGATCGCGGTGCCGGAAAACGATATCGCCGAATTCAAGCCCGGCAAGATCGTGAAGGCAACCTTTTGGTCGGATAGCAAGCTGGTACTGGACGGGAAGGTGCGCGAAGTTTCCGGCAGCGCCGATCAGCAGTCCCGGACCTTTTCCGTCCGTGTCAGCCTGCCCAGCGATCAGCGTGTCCTGCTCGGCATGACGGCGACGATCGAGGCGGACGTCACGAATTCCAATCCTTATGTAGCGGTTCCTTTGGGTGCCCTTGCGGACAAGGACGGGAAGAAGTTCGTCTGGGTCGTCGACCGCGGCGCGTCGACCGTCCACGCCCGCGAAATCGATGTTGCCGATTTCACCGGCGACGGCGTCAACATCACGAGCGGCCTGGATGCCGGTGATCTCGTCGTTGCCGCGGGCACGCAGTTCATGACCGAGAACCTGAAGGTCATGGTGCCGGGTCAGCAGTCGGCTTCGGCCGAGCCCGCCGCCGCAATTCAGTAGATGCTGTCTCGGAGAGGGACCACGGCCATGGACGCCAACACCACTGAAAAGCGCCCCTTCAACCTGTCGCGCTGGGCGATCGGCCATCCGAGCATTGCGCGCTTTCTTTTCGGGTTGATCATCATCACCGGCGTGCTCGGGCTGATGCGGATGGGCCAGAAGGAAGACCCGGACTTCACATTCCGTGTCATGGTCGTGCAGGCCTTGTGGCCGGGCGCTTCCATCCAGGACATGGAGGACCAGGTCACCAACAAGATCGAGCGCAAGCTGCAGGAAACGCCGCATCTCGACTGGGTCAAGTCCTATACACGCGCCGGCAGCACGATCATCACCGTGCAGGTAAAGGGCGACACGGATGCGGCTGAGGTAGCTGACGCCTTCTATCAGGTGCGCAAGAAGGTCGGCGATATTTCCGGAGACCTGCCGCAGGGCCTGCGCGGTCCCTATTTCAACGACGAATTCGGCGATACCTTCATCACGCTGCACTCGATCAGCGGCGACGGTTACACCTATCCAGAGCTGAAGAAGTTCGCGATTCAGGCGCGTGACATGCTGCTGACGACGCCGGGCGTCGAAAAAGCCGTGATCATCGGCGACCAGCCTGAGAAGATCTATATCGACGTCTCATCCAAGGCGCTCGCCGAGCGCGGCCTGACGATCGTCGATCTGCAGAATGCCATCAAGGGGCAGAATGCCGTCGATCCTGCAGGCTCCGTCGATACCGGCCTGCGCTCCGTGCGCATTTCCGTCGAAGGCAACCTGCACAAGGTCGAAGACATTCGCGAACTGCGCCTGCGCTCCGGCAACCAGGTGACGCGCCTCGGCGATATCGCCACCGTTTACTCCGGTCTCGAAGACCCCTACCAGCGCAAGTACCGCTTCAACGGACATGAAAGCGTGCAGGTCGGCGTCGTCATGGCCAAGGGCTTCAAGGTCACCGATGTCGGCAAGGATGTCGAGGCGACCTACCAGCGCTTCGAGGAATCGCTGCCCTACGGCGTTTCCGTCGACCAGATCTCCAACCAGCCCGACGTCGTGACCGATGCCATCAGCGAGTTCATGCATGCGCTCGGCGAAGCATTGGTGATCGTGCTCATCGTGTCGTTCCTGTCGATCGGCTGGCGCTCGGGCCTCGTCATCGCCATTGCCATTCCGCTGGTGCTGGCTGCAACCTTCGCCATCATGTATGAGCTCGGCATTGATCTGCAGCGCATCTCGCTCGGAGCGCTCATCATCGCGCTTGGCCTGCTCGTCGACGACGCGATGATCGTCGTCGAGCTGATGGAACGAAAACTCGAAGAGGGGCTCGTCAAGATCGAGGCGGCGAGCTTCGCTTATTCCTCGACAGCCTTCCCGATGCTGACGGGGACGCTGATCACGACCGCGGGCTTCATCCCGGTGGGCTTCGCGGAATCGACGGCAGGCGAATATGTACGCACGCTGTTCTACGTCGTCGGTATCGCGCTCGTCGTCTCCTGGTTCGTTGCCGTCTATTTCACGCCGTGGCTCGGCTACATGA